>DATBEA010000137.1:0-5244 GCA_036276215.1 Usitatibacter sp. | reverse complement strand
GCGTGGCCGTGGAAGCCGCCAAGCGCGATCCGCTCGACTTCGTGCTCTGGAAGGCCGCGAAGCCCGGCGAGCCCCATTGGGCGTCGGCCTTCGGCGAGGGGCGCCCGGGCTGGCACATCGAGTGCTCGGCGATGTCCTGCCGCGAGCTGGGCGCGTCCATCGACATCCACGGCGGCGGGTGGGACCTGCAGTTCCCGCACCACGAGAACGAGATCGCGCAGAGCGAGGGCGCGAGCGGCAAGCCCTTCGCGGCCTACTGGATGCACGGCGCGTTCCTCAATTTCGAGGCCGAGAAGATGTCGAAATCCGTCGGCAACTTCTTCACCACGCGCGACGTGCTGGACAAGCTGGACGCGTTGCAGGGCCCCGAGCAGCTTCGCTACTTCTTCATGCGCGGCCACTACCGCAGCGAAGTGAACTTCACGTGGGAGACGCTGCAGGACGCGGGCAACGCGCTGCGCGGCCTCTACACGGCGCTGCGCGAAGTGCCGCCCGCCGCGATCGACGCGATCGACTGGAACGAGCCCCACGCCGCGCGCTTTCGAGACGCGATGAACGACGATTTCGACACGCCCATCGCGTTCGCCGTGCTGCACGAGCTGCGCGCCGAGGTGAACCGCGGGAAATCGCCGCAGCTTTCCGCGCTGTTGAAGGCGCTCGCCGGAACCCTGGGGCTCCTCACGACCGACCCGGCGAAGTTCCTGCAGGGCGGGATGACGGTGGACGTGGATGGGCTCCTGGCCGAGCGCCGCGAAGCCAAGAAGGCGCGCAACTTCCCGCGCGCGGACGAGATCCGCAAGCAGGTCGAATCGATGGGCATCGCCATCGAGGACAAGCCCGACGGATCCACCACCTGGCGCAAGAAGTAACGCTGGTCACCCCCGCGGAGGCGGGGGCCCAACCGAAGCGCGAACGCGTCCTGGTTGGATTCCCGCCGTCGCGGGAATGACGGTCAGAGCTCCCCGAACTCCACGGGCGCCTTCACGTAGAAGACCTTCACGTTCTCGCGCTGGATCCGCGCGAAGAGCGCTTCGGATTCTTCCTCGGTCACGGCCATCACCACCTCGACAGGTTGGTCGGCGAGCTCGAAGAAGTGCGCCGAATGGATGCGCCCGTGCTTCCCGAAGCCCTCGCTGCCGGGAATGAGCGTGGCCCCGCGCAGTCCCATCTCCTGGGCCAGCCCAATGAGCCAGTCGGCCACGTTTTTTCCGCCGTGGCGATGGCCCTGCACCGTGAGGAAGCTTAGCTGGTAGCCCTTCATGCCTGCTCCAGGAGATGCCATGACGCCATTCCGAGGATCGTCATGCAGAGCGACCCCACGACATGCGCCGCGATGCCGAGCGATGCCATGCCGAGATCGCCCTTCTGGAGCAGGTCCACGATCTCGGCGGAGAAGGTCGAGAAGGTGGTGAGGCCGCCGCAAAAGCCCGTGATCGCGAAAAGCCTCAGCTGCGGCGGCATGTCGGGCCGCGACGCGAAGTAGGCGATGCACAGGCCCACGACGTAGCCGCCGACCAGGTTCGCGGTGAGCGTGCCCATCGGGACCTGCGGCAGCAGCGAGTTCATGTGGGTGCCGAGCACCCAGCGCAGGAGCGCCCCCAGCGAGGCGCCCACGCAGATCGCGACGACGGCGGTCAACGGATGCTGCCCGTCAACGCACGAACTTCTGGTCCTTCGAGATGATCGTGAGGTCCACGTACTGCGAGCCGCTGTGGTTCCTCGGGCCGTAGCTCACCTTGAAGCCGCCCACGTCGTAGTCCTGCAGCGTTTCCATGGCGTGGATGAAGGACTCGCGGTCGAGGCGGCGCCCGGCGCGGCGCAGCCCCTCCACCATCACCTTCGCCGCGATGTAGCCCTCGAGCGTGCCGAAGCCCGGCTCGGTCTTGGCCTCGGCGATCGCGCGCTGGTACTCGCGCACGATGGGCACCGAGTTGTCCCACGGGAAGGGCACCACCTGCGAGATCTGGACACCGCGGCCCTCCTTGTCGAGCTCCTTGGCGAGCGCCTTGGAGCCCACGAAGGACACGTTCCAGAAAGTGGGATTGGAGCCCACCTTCTTCATCTGGCGGATGAACGCGGCACAGGACGTGTAGGCGCTGATCATGATCACCGCCTGCGGGGCGGCCTTGCTGATGCTGTCCACGGCCTTCTTCACGTCCACGGTGTTGCGCTCGACGGTCGACTTGGACACGGGCTCGAGATTGCGCTTCTTGAGCGCGCGTTCCACTCCCGCGAGGCCCGCCTGGCCGTAGGCGTCGTTCTGGTAGAAGACGGCGATGCGGTCGACGCTCATGGCCGTGAGGTGCTGCACGATCGCCTCGGTCTCGTCGAAGTAGCTCGCGCGCACGTTGAAGATGAGCGGGTTCACCGGGTTCCTCAGGAGCTCGGCGCCCGTGAAGGGCCCCACGAAGGGCACGTGCGCCTCGGTGAAGATGGGCAGCGACGCGGCGCTGGTGGGCGTGCCCACGTAGCCGAAGAGCGCGAAGACGTGGTCTTCCTGGATGAGCTTCTTCGTGTTGGCGGCCGCGCGCGGGGGTTCGTAGCCGTCGTCGAGGGTCTTCAGCAAGATGCGCCGGCCGTTCACGCCGCCCTGGCTGTTCACCTTGTTGAAGACGAGCTCGGCGCCCAGCTGCATGTCCTTGCCCAGCTGCGCGGCCGGGCCGGTGAGGGCGACCGACTGGCCCAGGACGATCTGTGAATCGGTCACGCCCTGCGCATGGGCGGCGCCTGCCGCGGCGGCGATGAGCGCCGCCAGAAGATATCGAACCATCGCTCCCCCTCTTATCGTATGTAGCGCAATGATAGCGCCCTACGGGGGGAGTCCGTCAGCCGGAGAAGAACTCCCTCACCTTGTCCATGAAGCCCTTGGCGCGCGGGTTGTGGCGGTTGGAGTCCTTGTGGTTGATCTCCTCCAGCTCGCGCAGGATCTCCTTGTGCCGCTCCGTGAGGCGCACCGGGGTCTCCACCACGATCTCGCAGAGGAGGTCGCCCGGGTAGGTCGAGCGGACGCCCTTGATGCCCTTGCCGCGCAGGCGAAACACCTGCCCGGTCTGGGTCTCCGCCGGGACCTTGATCTTGGCCGAGCCGTCGAGGGTGGGGATCTCGATCTCGCCGCCCAGCGCCGCCTGGGTGAAGCTCACGGGCATCTCGCAGTGCAGGTCGTCGCCGTCGCGCTGGAAGACCGAGTGGGCCTTCAGGTGCATCACCACGTAGAGGTCGCCCGGGGGGCCGCCGTTCACGCCCGCTTCGCCCTCGCCGGACAGGCGGATGCGGTCGCCCTCGTCCACGCCGGCGGGGATCTTCACCGCGAGCGTCTTGTGGCGCTTGATGCGCCCGGCGCCCCGGCAGGTCGCGCACGGGTCGGAAACCATCTTGCCCGTGCCGTGGCAGGTGGGGCAGGTCTGCTGGATCGAGAAGAACCCCTGCGAGAGGCGCACCGTCCCGGAGCCGTGGCAGGTCTCGCAGGTCTTGGGCTGCGTTCCCGGCTTGGCGCCCGAGCCCTTGCAGGTCTCGCAGGCGTCCATGGTCGGGATGCGGATCTTGGTCTCGGTGCCGCGCGCCGCCTGCTCCAGCGAGATCTCGAGGTTGTAGCGCAGGTCCGCGCCGCGGAAGACCGAGGCGCGCCCGCGTCCCTGGGCGCCGAAGATGTCGCTGAAGATGTCGCCGAAGGCTTCCGCGAAGCCGCCGAAGCCGGCCCCTTCCGGGCCGCCCATCTGCTGGCTCACGCCGGCATGGCCGTACGCATCGTATGCGCGGCGCTTCTCCGGGGTGGTGAGGATCTCGTAGGCCTCCTTGGCCTCCTTGAACTTCTCCTCGGCCTCCTTGCTGTCCGGGTTGCGGTCCGGGTGGTGCTTCATGGCGAGCTTCCGGTAGGACTTCTTGATCTCCTCGTCGGAGGAGTCCCGGTTCACGCCGAGCACTTCGTAGTAGTCGCGTTTCTTGTTTGCCATCGGGTTCCTGATGCGTCATTCCCGCGAATGCGGGAACCTAACCTGGACGCTCACGCGTTTTGGTTGGGTTCCCGCCTTCGCGGGAATGGCGGCGGGGTGCCTTTCTTAAGCGGATTTCTTGTCCTTGACCTCGGTGTACTCCGCGTCCACCACGTTGCCTTCCTCTTCCTTCGCGGGCTGCTCGCCGCCGCCCGACGCCGCGCCCTGGGGCTGCGCCTGCGCTTCCGCGCCCTGCTGCGCGTTCTTCGCCTGGGCGTCGGCGTAGATCTTCTCGCCCAGCTTCTGCGAGGCCGCCGCCAGCGCCTGCACCTTGGCGTCGATGGTTTCCTTGTCGCCCGCCTTCACGACGTCCTCGAGGTCCTTGATGGCGGCCTCGATCTTCTCCTTCTCGGAGGCGTCGATCTTGTCGCCGTACTCGGTGAGCGACTTCTTCACCGAGTGCGCGAGCGCCTCGGCCTGGTTGCGCGCGTTCACGAGGTCGAGCAGCTTCTTGTCCTCGTCGGCGTGGGCTTCCGCGTCCTTCACCATCCGCTGGATCTCTTCCTCGTTCAGGCCCGTGCTCGCCTTGATGGTGATCTTGTTCTCCTTGCCCGTGGCCTTGTCCTTCGCGTTCACGTGCAGGATGCCGTTCGCGTCGATGTCGAAGGTCACCTCGATCTGCGGCATGCCGCGCGGGGAGGGCGGGATGCCCTCGAGGTTGAACTGGCCCAGGCTCTTGTTGCCCGAGGCCACGTCGCGCTCGCCCTGGAGCACGTGGATCGTCACCGCGTTCTGGTTGTCGTCCGCGGTCGAGAATACCTGCTGCGCCTTGGTGGGGATCGTGGTGTTCTTCTGGATGAGCTTGGTCATCACGCCGCCCAGCGTCTCGATGCCGAGCGAAAGGGGCGTCACGTCCAGGAGCAGCACGTCCTTCACGTCGCCTTGCAGCACGCCGCCCTGGATCGCCGCACCCACGGCGACCGCTTCGTCCGGGTTCACGTCCTTGCGCGGCTCCTTGCCGAAGAACTCCTTCACCTTCTCCTGGACCTTCGGCATGCGCGTCATGCCGCCCACCAGGATCACGTCGCCGATGTCGCCCACGGCGACGCCCGAATCCTTGATCGCCGTGCGGCAGGGCGCGATGGTCTTCTCGATGAGGTCGTCCACGAGCGCCTCGAACTTGGCGCGCGTGAGCTTCATCGAGAGGTGCTTCGGGCCCGACGCGTCCGCCGTGATATACGGCAGGTTGATGTCGGTGCTCTGGGAGCTGGAAAGCTCGATCTTGGCCTTCTCGGCCGATTCCTTGAGGCGCTGG
>DATBEA010000136.1:0-7367 GCA_036276215.1 Usitatibacter sp. | reverse complement strand
ATGAAGAACGTGAGCAAGATCGAGTACACCACGGCGATCGAGGCCGACTCGGTCGCCGTGAAGACGCCGGTCAGGATTCCCGCGAGGATGATCACGACCACCAGCAGGCCGGGGATCGCCGCGGCCAGCGAGCGCGCGATCGCGTTCCAGCCGGGGAAGACGCCCGCGGGATAGCCGCGCTTCACCGCGACGAGGTACGCGGCCACCAGCATGCAGCTGCACAGGACGGCCGCCGGGACCACGCCCGCCGCGATGAGCGCGCTGATCGAGACCTTCCCGCCCGCGGCGAGCGAGAAGATGATCATGTTGTGGCTGGTGGGCATGAGGGCGCCCACGAGCGAGGCGTGGGTGGTCACGTTCACCGCGTAGTCGGCGTCGTAGCCCTCGCGCTTCATCATCGGGATCATGACCGCGCCCATGGCCGAGACGTCGGCCGTCGGGGAACCCGACACGCCGCCGAAGAGCGTGCAGGCCACGACGTTCGCCATGCCCAGGCCCCCGCGCACGTGGCCCACCAGGTTCCTCGCGAGCGCCACGATCTTGTCGGCGATGCCGCCGTGGAGCATGAGCTCGCCGCTGAAGATGAAGAACGGGATCGCGAGGAAGGAGAAGATGTTCATCCCCGACATCATCTGCTGGAAGAGCACCGCCACCGGCAGGCCCTCGTAGAGGATGGTGCACACCGACGAGAGCCCGATCGCGAAGGCGACCGGGACGCCGAGCAGCAGGAGCAGCGTGAAGGTGATGCCGAGGATCGTCAGTGCCACGCGGGCACCACTTCCTCGCCCTTCACGCTGGCGATGATGTGCTCGACGCAGAAAAGGATGATGAGCGTGCCCGAGATCACGAGCGGCACGTAGCGCACGCCCTCCGAGAGGTTGATGTTGGGCAGCTTGTAGGCCCAGACCGAGGCGCCCAGCACCCACCCGTCGTACACCATGTAGGCGCCGAAGGTCGCGACCAGCACGTGGATCACGATCTCGATCTTGTCGCGGATCGCCTCGGGCACCAGCACCAGGAGGGACTCCATGCCGATGTGACCCGCGTCGCGCACGCCCACGGCCGCGCCGATGAGCGTCACGTAGAGGATGAGGACGCGGGCCAGGTTCTCGGTCCAGGTCGGGCTGTCGTTCATCACGTAGCGGCCGAAGACCTGGAAGGCCACGATCGCGACGATGGCGAGCAGCCCCGCGACGGAGAAATACATGCACGCGCGGGCGATTCGCGCGTTCACCCGGGTGAGAAGAGGCACTACTTCGTTTCCTGGACGCGCTTCACGAGGTCCTTCAGCTTCGGGGTATCGGCGAACTTGGCGT
Source organism: Usitatibacter sp. (assembly GCA_036276215.1). Lineage (GTDB taxonomy): Bacteria > Pseudomonadota > Gammaproteobacteria > Burkholderiales > Usitatibacteraceae > Usitatibacter. Next base: position 6,051 of record DATBEA010000136.1, on the reverse strand, counting down.
ACACCGGCTTCATCGCGTCGACGAATTCCTTCTTGTCCCGGAGCGTGATCACCTGCACGCCGGCCGCCTCGACCACCTTGCGCGATTTCACCTCGCGCTCCTCCCAGAGCTTGCGCATGTAGGGCACGGAATCCCTGGCGGCCTTGCGGATCATGGCCTGCTCGTCCTTCGAGAGCTTGTCCCACACGATCTTGGAGAACGCGAGGACCTCGGGCGCCATGGAATGCTCGGAGAGCGTGTAGAACTTCGCGGTCTCGAAGTGGCGCGAGGACTCGTAGGAAGGCCAGTTGTTCTCGGCGCCGTCGACGATCCCGGTCTTGAGCGCCGTGTACACCTCGCCGTACGGCATCGGCGTGGGGTTGGCGTGGAGCGCTTCTATGAGGGCCACGAAGAGGTCCGACTGCTGCACGCGGATCTTCATGCCCCTCATGTCGGGGAGCGAGCGGATCGGCTTCTTCGCGCTGTAGAAGGAGCGCGCGCCGCTGTCGTAGAAGGCGAGGCCCACGATGCCCTGGGACTCCATGGAGGCGAGGATCTCGTCGCCGATGGGCCCGTCGAGCACCTTGTGCAGGTGGGCGGTGTCGCGGAAGAGGAACGGCATCACCGTGACGATGGTCTCGGGGACGATGCTGTTCAGCGCCGCCGAGTTGATGCGCATCATGTCCAGGCCGCCGATGCGAAGCTGCTCGATCGTGTCCTTCTCGGTGCCCAGGACGCCGGCCGGATAGACGTGGATCCCCATCCTGCCGCCGCTCCTGTCGGCGAGGAGCTTGCCCATGTGCTGCACGGCGAGCGTTGTCGGGTAGTCGGCGGGTTGCACCTCGGCCGACCGGAAGTCGCGGGCGGCGGCGCCCCCGAAGGTGAGCGCGGCCGCGGCCGCCACGAGCGCCCTGCGAATCGACATGGTCCTCAGCTCCTGTGCGCTTTCATTCGAAGGGGCCCGTCCGGACGAACACGCCACCCTGGTAGATTCTCGCAGGATCCTCGGGGTCGAGCGGCGGGCTCTCCGCCTCCACCCTCGCGCGCTGCGTGTCGGCCGAATCCCGGGGCCTGAAGCCCAGGTGCGCGGCCTTCGAGTTGTCCCACCACGAGGACGAGTTGTCGGAAGCGCCGAAGACGATGGTGTGCCCCAGCTTCGGCGCGAAGAGGGAGCATCGCACCAGCTCCACGAGGTCGTCGTAGGAGAGGAACGTGGCGAGCATGCGCCGGTCGCGGACCTTCGGAAAGGACGAGCCGATGCGAAGGCACGAGGTCTCGATGCCGTAGCGGTCGTAGTAGAAGCGCGAGAGGTTCTCGCCGAAGGCCTTGGAGACGCCGTAGAGCCCGTCGGGGCGCACCGGGTCGTCGGCGTCGATGCGCTCGTCCTGGCGGCGGAAGCCCGCCACGTGGTTGGAGCTCGCGAAGACGACGCGCTTCACGCCGTGCTTGCGCGCCGCTTCATACAGGTTGAAGACGCCGACGATGTTCGATTGCAGGATCGGCTCGAAGGCCGCCTCGACGGAGATGCCGCCGAAGTGCGCGATCGCGTCCACGCCCTCGACCAGGCGAAGGACGGCCTCGCGGTCGGCGAGGTCGCACTGCACGACTTCCTCCGCCACGCCTGCAGGCGCGAGCGCCTCGCGATCGGAGACGCGCAGCGTGCGCGCGAAGGCTTTCAGTCGCTGGCGCAGCACCTGGCCCAGGCCGCCGGCGGCGCCCGTGAGCAGGAGGCGCCCGAGTCGAGGTTGCGGATCCATCGGCGCGTCGATCGGGAGTAAGGGGAAGGCGAAAACGATGGCCGTTCGAGGGTAGACTTGTCAAGCCATGAAGAAGAGGCCCCGGGCAAGAACCGCCGCCTACGTCGTGCTTGCGGCGGTGGCTCTCTACGCGATCGTCGGATTCTTCGTCGTGCCCCCGGTCGCGAAGAAGCTGATCGTGGACAACGCTCGCGAGAAACTCGGGCGCGTCGCGAGCGTCGAGTCGCTCACGTTCAACCCTTTCACGCTCAAGGCGACGGCAAGCGGCTTCACGCTCATGGAATCCGATGGACGGACGCCTTTTGTGTCCTTCGACCATGTCGACATCGATGGCAGCATCGCCTCGGTCTATCGCCTGGCGCCCGTCGTCGACGCGCTCACGATCGACGGCCTCAAGGCAAGGCTGGTTCGCGATTCCGACACGCGCTACAACGTGAGCGACGTGCTCGGGAAGCTCGCGGCCGCGCGCGCCGCGAAGGTCGCCGGGAAGGGGGCGCGTTTCTCGGTCAGCAACATCCGCATTGCCGGGTCGCGCATCGATTTCGACGACAGGCCGAAGGGCGCGAAGCACGTGGTGAGCGACATCAACATCGCGATCCCCTCCATCTCGAACCTGCCCGGCCACCTGGCGGAGTACGTGAAGCCTTCCTTCGCGGCGAAGGTGAACGGGGCGCCGCTGCGCTTCGAGGGCGAGACGCTTCCGTTCGAGAACTCGTTGCGCACCCACATCGCGATCGACCTCGATGCCCTGGACGTCCCACGCTACGTCGAGTACTCGCCCACGGCGCTGCCTGTGAAGCTCGAAGGCGGCAAGCTCGACGCGAAGCTCTCCGTGCGCTTTACCCAGGGCGCGGGGAAGGACCCGTCGGTCGACATCGCCGGAACGCTCGCGCTGCGCGAGCTGAAGATTTCCGCGCCCGGGGACGGGGGCAGCGTGCAAGCCGGCCGCATCGACGTCGCCATCGCATCCCTCGACCCCATCGCCGGTGTCACGAAGATCGCCTCGTTGAAGGTCACCGACGCCCAGGCCGCGCGCGGCCCGTGGCATGTCGCTTCGGCCGAGGCGCGCGACATCCACGTGGACTCGCGGCAGAAGCGCGTCGACGTGGCGTCGGTTTCCTCCGCCGGCGGCGCGATCGACGTGACGAGGGATCGCGATGGCATCGTGCTGCCGATGCGCCTGGCGAAGAGCGAGGCAGCGCAGGGCGATGCGGCGCAGGGCGATGCGCCGGCGTCCTGGGCGTTCACGCTCGCGAAGCTCGCGCTCGACGGATACCGCGTGAGCCTGCATGACGAAACCGTGCGACCGGCCCTCGTGCAGCGCGTGGACGTCGCACACCTCGAGGCGGCGGACCTGTCCACTTCGAAAGGCGCGAAAAGCACCGCCTCGGCGCGGCTCGCGCTCGCCAACTCCGGAAGCGTGGAGGCACGGGGCGCATTCGCCCTCTCGCCCTTCGAGCTGGAAGCGAAGCTCGATGTGCGCCACGTGGACATCGTCCCGGCGCGCCGCTACGTGGAGGAATTCAAGACGGTCGCGCTGAAGAGCGGATTCGCCTCCGCCCGCGGCACCCTCAGCGTGCGGGGAGAGGGCGATGCCATGCGAATCGCCTACAGCGGAACGGCGGCGGTCACGAAGCTCGCGACCGTCGACACCACCATCGGCGAGCGCCTGCTCGATTGGGACGCGGTGCGCTTGGGCGGCGTGGCCCTCCAGTGGGCGCCGAACGAACCGTTGAACCTCGCCATCGCGGACATCGCCGTCGACAAGGCGTATTCGCACATCGTCGTGAATCCCGATGGCAAGCTGAATCTCCAGCAGCTCAAGCTCGCGACGCCGGCCGAGCCCGCGGCTCCCGCTCCGGCGCCGGGAGACGTGCGGCCGCGCAACGTGCGCATCGACCGGATCGCCTTCAGCGACAGCCGGCTCGATTTCGCGGACCATTTCATCCGTCCCAACTACGCGGCCGACGTGGGCGGCTTGTCGGGGACGGTCACCAACCTGTCGTCGGATCCCGCGAGCCGCGGCGTGGTGGACCTGAAGGGAAGCTACGACGAAACCTCGCCCGTCACGATCGCGGGCACGGTCAATCCCCTCTCGGGCGACCTCTTCGTGGACATCGCGGCCCAGGGCAAGGACATCGAGCTGCCGAAGCTCTCCGCCTACTCGGTGCGCTACGCGGGCTACGGCATCACCAAGGGGCGCCTTACGCTCGACGTGAAATACCATATCGAGCATGGCAAGCTCGAGGGCCGCAACCGGATCTTCCTCGACCAGCTGACCTTCGGCGACCACGTCGACGGGCCCGACGCGACGAAGCTGCCGGTGCTCTTCGCGGTGAACCTGCTCAAGGACTCGAAAGGCGCGATCGACCTCGAGCTTCCCGTCAGCGGCTCGCTGGACGACCCGCAATTCGAGGTCGGCGCCCTCGTGACCCAGGTCCTCTCGAACCTCCTCAAGAGGGCGCTCACATCGCCTTTCTCGCTGCTCACGGCCGCCGCGGGGGGCAATGCAGGCGCCACGCCTGGCGCCGGGGGCGATGACCTCGCCTTCGTCGACTTCGCGCCCGGCGGCGACGAGCTCTCCGCATCGGAGCGCAAGAAGCTCGATGCCGTCGCGAAGGCGCTCCTCGACCGCCCCGCGATCCGCATCGAGATGACGCCGGGCTGGGATCCCGCGAAGGACGTCGAGGCGCTCAAGCGCGCGTCCCTGGCGCGGCGCCTGAAGGAATCGAAGCGGGTTGCCCTGGGCAAGGATGCGCCGCCCGTGGACGACATCGCGCTCGACGCGGCCGAGTACGCCCGCCTCCTGAAGGCGGCCTACGAGAAGGAAGCGCCCCCCAAGCCGGCGCCGAAGGACGAGGCGGGGTCGCCAGCGAAGGCATCCGCGGCCCCGGAGCCTTCGAAGGATGAGATGGAGGCGTTCCTGCTCGCGCGCACCTCGATCGGCGACGAGGAGTTGCGAGCGCTCGCCGCGGGCCGTGGGGAGAAGGTGAAAGGCTATCTCGTCGCGCAGGGACACCTTCCTGCCGAACGCGTGCTGCTCGCCGGCTCCGCGAACGCCAAGGCGAGCCGGGTGGACCTCACGCTCAAGTAAGCGGGCGCGGCCCTACTCGTCGTCCTTCCACTCCTTCACCTTGGAGTAGTCGATCTTCTTGTCGAGCTCCTTGCTGTCGCGGAAGAACACGCGCATCACGAGGAGATAGCCGCCTACGACCACCACGGCGGCCACGAGGGTGATCCAGACGATGTGGGGGGTCATGCCCCCTTAGACAAGCTCCGAGCGCACGAGTGCCGCGCCCGCGCCCAGGGCGGCGAGCTTTCCGGCGGCGACGTCCCGGGGGAGGGGCACCAGGCCGCAATTGCTGCAAGGCATGAGCCTTTCCTTGGGCACGTGCTTCAAGGCCTTGCGGATCACCTTCGCCACTTCCTCGGGCGTCTCCACGCGGTGGGTCGCGACGTCGATCGCCCCCACCATCACGTCCTTGCCCTGCAGGAGCGCGATGAGGTCGATGGGCACGTGCGAATTGGCGCACTCGAGCGAGACCTGGTCGATGCTCGATTTCGCGAGCAGCGGGAAGGTCTGCTCGTACTGGCGCCATTCGTCGCCGAGCGTCTTCTTCCAGTTGTTGTTGGCCTCGATGCCGTAGCCGTAGCAGATGTGCACCGCGACCTTGGCGGGGACGTCCTTCCTCGCGCGCTCGAGCGCCGCCACGCCCCAGTCGCGCACCTCGTCGAAGAAGACGTTGAAGGCCGGCTCGTCGAACTGGATCACGTCGATCCCCGCGGCGGCGAGCTCCTTCGCCTCCTGGTTCAGGATCTCGGCGAAGGCGAAGGCGAGCTTCTCGCGCGACTTGTAGTGGTCGTCGTAGAGCGTGTCCACCATCGTCATGGGGCCGGGCAGCGTGAACTTGATGGCGTTGGCGGTCGAGGCGCGAAGGAATTTCGCATCCTCGGCATGCACCGGCGCGGGCCTCGTGACCGGTCCCACCACCACCGGCACCTTGGCGTCGTAGCGGTTGCGGATGTGCACGGTCTTCAGGTTCTTGAAATCGATGCCGGTGAGCTTCTCCATGTAGCCGTTCACGAAGTGCCGGCGCGTCTGCTCGCCGTCGGTCACGATGTCGATCCCGGCTTTCTCCTGGACGGCGAGCGCGAGGCGCACAGCGTCACGCTTTCCCTCGGCGAGGGCCGCGCCCTCGAGCTTCCACGGCGCCCAGAGCTTCTCGGGCTCGGCGAGCCATTGGGGCTTCGGCAGGCTCCCCGCGATGGTCGTGGGCAGCAGCGGCAGCACCTTCATCCCTTGCGCCGGTTCTTC
>DATBEA010000135.1:0-17314 GCA_036276215.1 Usitatibacter sp. | reverse complement strand
GGGGCCGGGCGGGGAGATCGTGTTCGAGAACGCGCTCTACACCGCGAACCTGTGGGCCGTGGATCCGGCGGGCGGGCCGGCGAAGGATGCATCGTGGCCCTCGACGCGCTACACCAACGAGCCCGAATTCTCGCCCGACGGAATGCGCGTTGCGTTCGCGTCGAACCGCGACGGCACCGACGCGATCTACGTGGCCGACGTGGGCGGCGATGCGCGGCGGGTCGGTTTCAGCGAGGGCTACCGCTACTTGCGCCCCCACTGGTCCGCCGACGGCCGATCCGTCTACGCGGTGCGAACCCTCGCCGCCGCGAGCCCGGTGTCGCCGTCCGAAGCGGTTCGCATTTCGCTCGCGGGCGGCCCGGCCGATGTGCTTGCCGCCCTGGGCCCCGCGGTGAGCGACGCACGGGAAGGGCCGGGCGGGATCCTCTACTGGGGCGAGCGCGCGGGTGATGCGATGCAGCTCATGCGTGCGCCGCTGGGCGATCTCGCGCGCTCCGAGCGCCTGCCGTTGCCACTGGTATCGCAATACCAATTGAGCGGTATGCGCCTCGCCTTCACCCAGCCGCACCTCGAGAAGGTGACGCTATGCCGGCTGGAAACGCTCGCCTGCGCCCCCTTGAAGATCGAGATCGCGCCCACGGGCGCGCTGCACTGGGCGCTCACGCCCCGCGCGCTCTACGGGCGCATCGTGGCCCATGAGACCCTTCAACTGGCACGCTTCGACCTCGGCACGCAGGCGGCGACGCGCCAATGGGACATCCTGCCGAGCGGCGCGGGATCCTCCATCGCCGTGACGGCCGACGAGCGCCGGATCATGGTCGCGAAAGAGCAGGATCCCGCCATCGATCTCATGATTGCGCGGTAAAATTGAGGTCTTCACACGGAGATCCACAAATGGCACTCGTCTCGATGCGGCAGCTCCTCGATCATGCGGCGGAAAACGGCTACGGCCTGCCGGCATTCAACGTGAACAACCTCGAGCAGGTGCAGGCGATCATGGAGGCCGCCTCGGAGACCGACAGCCCCGTGATCATGCAGGCCTCGGCGGGCGCGCGGAAGTACGCGGGCGAGACCTTCCTCAAGTACCTGATCGAGGCCGCCGTGGCGAGCTTCCCGAAGACGCCGGTGGCGATGCACCAGGACCACGGCCAGTCGCCCGCCGTTTGCGAGGGCGCCATCAAGCTCGGGTTCTCCAGCGTGATGATGGACGGCTCGCTCGAAGCCGACGGCAAGACCATCGCGAGCTACGATTACAACGTGCAGGTGACCAAGCAAGTGGTCGACATGGCGCATCGGCTCGGCGTGTCCGTCGAGGGCGAGCTGGGCTGCCTCGGGTCGCTCGAGACCCTGCGCGGGGACAAGGAAGACGGCCACGGCACCGACGCCACGATGACGCGCGACATGCTGCTCACCGATCCCGAGCAGGCCGCCGACTTCGCGAAGAAGACGAACATCGACGCGCTCGCCATCGCCATCGGGACCTCGCACGGGGCCTACAAGTTCACGCGCAAGCCCACCGGCGACATCCTCGCCATCGAGCGCATCAAGGAGATCCACCGGCGCATTCCCGGGACGCACCTGGTGATGCACGGCTCGTCCTCGGTCCCGCAGGACCTGCTGCAGGTGATCCGCGAGAACGGCGGCGAGATGAAGGAGACCTACGGCGTGCCCGTGGAGGAGATCCAGGAAGGCATCAAGCACGGCGTTCGCAAGGTGAACATCGATACCGACATCCGCCTCGCGATGACCGCGGCCATCCGCAAATACATGAACGCCAACAAGAGCGCCTTCGACCCGCGCGATTACCTCAAGCCCGCGCGCGCGGCGGCCAAGGAGATCTGCAAGCAGCGCTACCAGCAGTTCGGCTGCGCGGGACAGGGATCGAAGCTGCAGCCCGTGACCCTGGAGAAGATGGCCACCCGCTACGCCAAGGGGGAGCTCGCGGCCGTCGTCAACTGAGGCGAGGTTCCATGGATACCCGGCTCATGGAGAAGACCGCCCGCGCCATGGTGGCGCCCGGCAAGGGCCTGCTCGCCGCCGACGAAAGCGCGGGCACCGCGAAGAAGCGGTTCGACTCCATCGGGGTCGAATGCACCGAGGCCAATCGCCGCGCCTACCGCGAGATGCTCTTCACCACGCCGAAGCTCTCCGAGCACGTGAGCGGCGTGATCCTCTTCGACGAGACGCTGCGCCAGTCCACCCGGGACGGGGTCAATTTCGCGAAGTTCCTCGAGGCGAACGGCATCATCCCCGGCATCAAGGTGGACGGGGGCGCGCACGACATGGCGCTGCACCCCGGCGAGAAGGTGACCGAGGGCCTGGACAAGCTCGCCGAGCGCATGAAGGAATACTTCGCGATGGGCGCGCGCTTCGCGAAGTGGCGCGCGGTCATCACCATCGGCGACGGCATCCCCACGCAGGCGTGCCTCGATGCGAACGCGCACGCGCTCGCGCGCTACTCGGCGATCTGCCAGGAAGCCTCCATCGTCCCCATCGTGGAGCCCGAGGTGCTGCTGGATGGCGTCCACAGCGCCGAGGCGAGCGAGCGGGTGCATTTGCGAACCCTGGAGACCCTCTTCCACGAGCTCGCCACCCAGGACGTGCTCCTCGAGCACGTGATCCTCAAGGCGAGCATGTGCGTGTCCGGCAAGGACAATCCCAGCCGTGCCGGCGTGAAGGAAGTGGCCGAGCGCACCTTGCGGGTCCTGAAGCGAACGGTGCCCGCGGCGCTTCCGGGCGTGGTGTTCCTCTCGGGCGGCCAGGGCGACCAGGACGCCACCGCGCACCTCGACGCCATGAATCGCATGGGCGGGGCGCCGTGGCCGCTCACGTTCAGCTACAGCCGCGCGCTCCAGCACGTGGCCCTCGACGCATGGCGCGGCCAGGCCGCGAACGTCTCCGCGGCGCAGAAGGCCTTCGCGCATCGCGCGCGCATGAACAGCCTCGCGGCGCGGGGCCAGTGGAGCGCCGACGCCGAGAAGCAGGCGGCCTGAGCGCCGGATGGCGCGCGCCTTCCTCCCATGAACATGTACGAATCCTCCATCAAGTCCCTCCCCCTCGTGGGCCGCGGCAAGGTGCGCGACATCTACGCCGTCGGCGACGACAAGCTCCTCATCGTCACCACCGACCGCCTCTCCGCCTACGACGTGATCCTGCCCACGCCGATTCCCGAGAAAGGGCGCGTGCTCACCGAGCTCGCGAACTTCTGGTTCGCGAAGCTCTCCTCCATCGTGCCCAACCACCTCACCGGCATCGACCCGGAATCGGTGGTGAAGCCCGAAGAGCGCGAGCAGGTGCGCGGCCGCGCGATCGTGGTGAACCGCTACGACACGATCCCGGTGGAGGCCGTGGTGCGCGGCTACCTCGAGGGATCCGGATGGCAGGAGTACCAGCGATCGCAAAGCGTCTGCGGCATCGGGCTGCCTCCCGGGTTGAAGCGCGCCTCGAAGCTGCCGCAGCCGATCTTCACGCCCGCGACCAAGGCCGAGGCCGGGCATCACGACGAGAACATCTCCTTCGAGCAGATGGCGAAAGCGGTCGGGCAGGCGCGAGCGACGCAGGTGCGCGACGCCGCCATCAGGCTCTACGAGGCCGCGGCGAAGTTCGCCCTCGAGCGCGGCATCATCATCGCCGACACCAAGTTCGAGTTCGGGACCGACAAGGCCGGCCAGCTTTTCCTCATCGACGAGGCGCTCACGCCGGACTCCTCGCGCTTCTGGCCCCTCGACACCTGGCGCGAGGGCGAGAGCCCCGAAAGCTTCGACAAGCAGTACGTGCGCAACTGGCTCGATTCGATCGGTTTCGCGAGGAAGCCGCCGGCGCCGCCCATGCCCGCCGAGGTGGCGCGCAAGACCAGCGAGAAATACCAGGAGGCGCTGAAGCGCATCGCCGGCGCCTAGCCGGAATTTCCTTCTGCTCCCTGCGGCGTAGGAGCGGAACGGGGCGCATCGCGCGGCTGTCCCATAGGGAATGGATACACGCGCCGCGCCCTTGCGGATCGCGATGATCTCGCCACTCTACGAGAGCGTGCCGCCGCGTTTCTATGGCGGCACCGAGCGAGTCGTCTCGTTCCTTACCGAAGAACTGGTCCGGATGGGCCATGACGTCACGCTCTTCGCGAGCGCCGATTCGGTCACCTCCGCGCGGCTCGTGCCCATGGCGCCCGAAAGCTTGCGCCTGTCTGGCAGCCGCGACCCGCTGGCGCACCATGTCGCGATGGTGCACGACGTGGTCGAGAGCGCGAGCGCCTTCGACATCCTCCACTTCAACATCGACTACATCCATTTCGCCGCGGTGCGCACGGGCGGCCTCGATACGGTCACCACGCTGCACGGCCGCCTCGACCTGCCCGACCTGGCACCCGTGTACCGCCGCTATCCCGACATGCCGCTGGTGTCCATCTCCGACGCACAGCGGGCGCCGCTTCCCTGGGCGGCGTGGACGGCGACGGTGCTGCACGGCCTGCCGCCGGCGCTTCTTCCGGAGGGCGCGGGGCGTGGCGGCTACCTCGCTTTCCTCGGGCGGATTTCTCCCGAAAAGCGCCCGGACCGCGCGATCCGGATCGCACGCAGCATCGGCATGCCGCTCAAGATCGCCGCGAAGATCGAGGGCGCCGATCGCGTCTACTTCGAGCGCGAGATCGAGCCGATCCTGGGTCCCGGCGTGGAATTCATCGGCGAGATCGGCGAGGCCGAGAAGGCGTCGTTCCTCGGCGACGCCGCGGCGCTCCTCTTTCCGATCGACTGGCCCGAACCGTTCGGCCTCGTGATGATCGAATCCATGGCGTGCGGCACGCCGGTCGTCGCCTTCCGCAACGGCTCCGTGCCCGAGATCGTCGAGGACGGCCTCACCGGCTGGATCGTGGCGAGCGAGGAGGAAGCCGTGCAGGCGCTCGAGGCCCTGGATGGATTCGATCGCGGCGCGTGCCGCCGGCGCTTCGAGGAGCGCTTCAGCGCGCACCGCATGGCGGCCGACTATGTCGAGGTGTACCGGCGCATCCTCGCGCGAAGCGACCTCGCCCGCGTTCCGCTTCGGGCGAGCGCATGAGGGACCCCATCCCGCTCGAGGAAGCGATCCGCGTAGGCGACCGGTGGTACGTGCTCGCAACCTCCTCGCGAGCCGGCGACCCCGCCCGGGTGCTGAAGCACGGCGAGAGCTTCGCCCTTTTCGACCGTTTCGGAGACATGCCCCGCGCCGGCACCGGCGAGCACGGCCTCTATCACCAGGGGACGCGCTTCCTTTCGCGCCACGAGCTTCGCATCGGCGGGCAGCGACCGGTCCTCCTCAGCTCGGTCGTGCGCCGCGACAACGGCGTGCTCGTGGTCGAAGCGACCAACGGCGACGTCTTCGCGGGCGACACGCTCACCGTGCGCAAGGGCACGCTGCACCTGTCGCGCTCGTGGATGGTGCGCGAGGCGGCGTGCCACGAGCGCGTGGAGGTGGCCAACTATGGCTCGGAGCCCGTGGGCGTCGAGCTCGCCTTCGAGTTCGGCGCCGACTACGCCGACATCTTCGAGGTGCGCGGCTACGAGCGCGAGCGCCGCGGCGAGGACCTCCCGGCCCGCTGCGAGGGCTCGCAGGTGGTGCTCGGGTACAAGGGCTTGGACGGCGTGGTGCGCCGCACCCGGATCGCGTGGAGCCTCGAGCCCCTGCGGGTCGAGGCGGGACGGGTGACGTTCGCGATGGCGGTGGATCCGCGCTCGCGCCTGGAGTTCGAGGCGCTCGTCTCGTGCGAGGTGGACAACCGGCGCGTGGAGGTCGTGGACTTCGCCGAAGCGTGGCGCCGCGCGCAGCTCGCGATCGACTCGGCCGCCTCCGAGCGCGCGGCGCTCGGCACTTCCAACGCGCAGTTCAACGCGTGGGTCGAGCGCTCCGCCGCGGACCTCTTCATGCTCACCTCGGGCAACCCCGAGGGACGCTATCCGTACGCGGGCGTGCCCTGGTACAGCGTGCCCTTCGGCCGCGACGGCATCCTCACGGCGCTCCAGTACCTCTGGGTCGATCCGTCCATGGCGCGCGGCGTGCTGCAGTTCCTGGCCGAGACCCAGGCGACCGAGTCGCATCCCGAGCAGGACGCCGAGCCCGGGAAGATCGTCCACGAGATGCGCAAGGGCGAGCTCGCGAACCTCGGCGAGATTCCCTTTGGCCGCTACTACGGCACGATCGACGCCACGCCGCTCTTCGTGATCCTCGCGGGCGAGTACTACCAGCGAACCGCCGACCGCGAGACGCTCGCCAATGCGTGGCCGCACGTGGAGCGCGCGCTCGAATGGATGCGCCGCCACGGCGACATCGACGGCGACGGCTTCATCGAGTACCAGCGGCGCAGCGCCACCGGGCTCGTGAACCAGGGATGGAAGGATTCCGAGGACGCGGTGTTCCATGCCGACGGCACGCTCGCGCAAGGGCCCATCGCGCTTTGCGAGGTGCAGGGCTACGCCTACCTCGCGCGCGTCCACGCGGCGAGGCTCGCGCGGGTGCTGGGCCATCGCGACGCGGCCGAGGTGCTGGACCACGAGGCGCGCGAGCTGCGCGCGCGTTTCGAGGCCGCCTTCTGGTGCGAGGAGCTGGGAACGTACGCGCTCGCGCTGGACGGCGACAAGCGCCCGTGCAAGGTCCGCACCTCGAACGCCGGGCACGTCCTGTGGAGCGGCATCGCGACGCACGAGCACGCGCGGCGCGTGGGCCGCACGCTCCTCGCGGCGCCGTCGTTCTCGGGCTGGGGCGTGCGCACCGTGGCCGACAGCGAGTCGCGCTACAACCCGATGTCGTACCACAACGGCTCCATCTGGCCGCACGACAACGCGATCGTCGCCATGGGACTCGCGCGCTACGGCATGAAAGCCGAGGCCGCCGCGATCGCCACCGCGATGTACGAGGGGAGCCTCGCCATGGACCTGCACCGGCTGCCCGAGCTCTTCTGCGGCTTCGAGCGCCGCGCCCACGCCGAGTCCCCCACGCTCTATCCGGTGGCGTGCTCGCCCCAGGCCTGGGCGAGCGCCAGCGTCTTCTACGTAGTGAAGGCCTGCCTGGGCCTGTCGTTCCGGCCCGAGGAGCCGCGCATCCGGTTCCTGCACCCGGTGCTCCCCGCGTGCGTGGGCTCCGTGGACATGCGCGGCATCCGCGTCGCCGACTCGATCGTGGACGTGCATTTCGAGCGCCACGACGAGGCGGTGAGCGTGAAGGTCGTGCGGCGCCGGGGCGAGATCTCGGTGTCCGTCGTCCAATAGGCGCGAGGCTACTCGCCGATCACCACGCCCCGGCGGCGCATCGCCGGGTGGCAGTTCGAATGCCCTGGGTTCGCGCGCGACCGGCCGCGCGCCGCATGCGATGATTGGCGCCCATGAGCGCCCGCAACGACGCTCGTGCCCTCACGCGCGAGCTGCTCGCCTTCAATACCATCAATCCGCCCGGGATGGAGCGGGCGTGCGCACGCCTGCTGGGCGAGCGCCTGGAAGACGCGGGTTTTCGCACCGAGTACCACGAGTTCGCCGAGGGCCGCACGAGCCTCGTGGCGCGCATCGGCGGCGGCGGGCCCAGGCCGCCGCTTTGCTTCACCGGCCACATCGACACGGTGCCGCTGGGCGCCGCGCACTGGCGCCACGATGCGTTCGCCGGCGAGACCGACGGCGACAAGCTCTACGGGCGCGGCTCGACCGACATGAAGGGCGGCGTCGCGGCCTTCGTGTGCGCCGCGGTGGCGCTCGCACCGCACCTGGCGCGCACCTCGGGCCTCGTGCTCGTCATCACCGCGGGCGAGGAGATCGGCTGCGAGGGCGCCAAGTTCCTCGCCGACCGCAAGCTCCTGGGCGAGGCGGGCGCGATCGTCGTGGCCGAGCCCACCGCGAACTATCCGTACGTGGGCCACAAGGGCCTCGCGTGGTTCGAGATCGAGACGACGGGTGTCACCGCCCACGGCTCGATGCCGGAGGTGGGCGACAACGCCATCGTGAAGATGGGGCGCGTGATCGACGAGCTGGGCCGCTTCCGCTTTCCCGTCGATTCGCACCCGGTGATGGGAAGGCCGACCCTCAACGTGGGCACCATCCGCGGCGGGCTCAACACGAACTCGGTGCCCGATGAGGCCTGCATCACCATCGATACGCGAACGGTGCCCGGCATCGAGCACGGGCACCTCTGCCGCTCGCTCCAGTCGCTGCTGGCGCCGCTGGGCGCGCACGTGCGCCAGATCGTGGACACGCCGCTGCTGTATACGGATCCGTCCGACGAATGGGTCGCGAGCGTCTTCGAGGCGTGCACGCCCTTCGTGGGAAGCGCTCCCACCCCGCGCACCATCACGTTCTCCACCGACGGCGCGGACCTGAAGCGAGGCTTCGGCGGTCCGCCCGCGGTGATCCTGGGGCCGGGCGAGCCCACGCTCGCCCACCAGACCGACGAATGGTGCTCGATGCGCCGCATCGAGGAGTCCGTCGAGATCTTCACGCGCCTCGCGCGCGAATGGTGCGCCGCCTGATGGCCTCCCTGAACCAGGCGCAGGCGTTCCTCGCGGCGGGCAACGCGTTCCGTGCCGCGGGGCGGCTCGACGACGCGATCGGCGCCTACCGGCGCGCGGTCGTGGCCGCGCCGGAGGGTGCGGCCGGCCACTACAACCTGGGGCTCGTGCTTCGCGAGTCGCGCGACTGGCGCGGTGCCGCCCTCGCCTTTCGCGACGCAGCGCGCCTGGGACGCGGCACCGACTACGACGCGATCCAGAACGCCGTGGCCACGCTCGGAGCCGCCGTCGAAGCCGGCGCCGCGCCTTTCGCGCACGATGCGCTACCCGCGACCGGCCGCGGCACGCCGATCTCCATCGTGGTGTGCAGCGTGCGTCCGGGCCTGCTGGGGGAGATGCGCCGGAGCTATGAAAGCGCGCTCGGCGATCGCGAGCACGAGTTCATCGTGGTGGGCGATGCGCGCTCGCTGGGCGAGGGCTACACGCGCGGGCTCGCCCTCGCGCGCCACCCGATCGTGGTCTTTTCGCATGACGACGTGGAGATCTTCTCCCCGCGCGCCTTCGATGCGATCGAGCGCGCGCTCGCCTCCCACGACATCGTGGGCATTGCGGGCAGCCAGCTCGCCCGCGGGCCCGCGGTCATGTGGGCGGGCCACCCGCACCTGCGCGGCCTCGTGGCCATCCCGGGGCGCGGCAAGCCCGGCGCGGTCGACGCCACGGTCTTTTCCCTCGAGTGCGGGATCCTGGGCGGGATGCAGACCCTCGACGGGTTCTTCATCGCCGCGCGCCGCGAGGCGGCGATCGCGATCGGGTTCGATGCCGCCACCTTCGACGGCTTCCATTTCTACGACCTGGACTTCACCTGGCGCGCCCACCTCGCGGGCATGCGCATCGCGGTCACCACCGAGGTGTGCGCGCTGCATCGCAGCCTGGGCAATTTCGCCGGCGACTGGCAGCGCTGCGCGATTCGATTCGCGGAAAAATTCCCGCGGCTCTCCGGGTCGCGAGGCCCCAACCATCACTTCGCCGCGCCGCTCGCCTCGCGCGAGAACGCGGTCCGCTTCCACGCGCAGCTGCACGGGCTCGCGGCGGCCTAGACCGACACGGCGAGCTTCGCCCCCGTCACCAGCAGGAACGCGGCGAAGATGCGCCGCAGGGTCGCACCCTTCAGGCGATGCGCGAGCTTCGCACCGAGGGGCGCCAGCAGCATGCTCGGGATCGCGATCGCGATGAACGCCGGCACGTAGACGAACCCGACGCTGCCCGGGGGCAAGCGCCCGGCGCTCCATCCGGAAGCGACATAGCCCGCGGTTCCGGCGAGCGCCAGGGGAAATCCCATGGCGGCGACGGTGCCGATCGCGCGATGCGTGCTCACGTTGCACCACGTGAGGAAAGGCACGCCCACGGCCGCCGCGCCCCCGCCCATGAGGCTCGAGAGGAGGCCGATGCCCGCCGCCACCGCCGCGAGCGCGGCCCTTCCCGGCAGCGCGCGCGAAGGCTTCGGCCGCAGGCTGAAGGCCATCTGCGCGGTGATCGCCACCATCACGGCGAGGAAGAAATACTTGAGGACCGCCGTGGACAGGAAGCGCGCGATGATCGCGCCCGCGAGCACGCCCGCGAGCAACCCCGGCGTCATCGCGCGCACGACGGCCCAGTCCACGGCGCCGTGGCGATGGTGCGCGCGAAAGCTCGACCACGATCCCGCGACGATCACGGCGAGCGACGTGCCCACCGCCATGTGCATCACGTATTCCGGCGGGTAACCGTGCGCCGCGAACATGAGCGCGAGCGACGAAACGGTGATGAGGCCGCCGCCGATGCCCAGCAGGCCCGCGAAGAATCCCACGATCGCGCCGATGCCCAGGTAGGCGCCGAGCTCGCCCGGTGGAGGCATCTACGCGCCCAGCTTGTCGAGGATGAAGCGCCACTCGCCGGCGGTGACCGGCGTGATCGAGAGCCGATTGCCGCGCCGCAGCGTGAGCATCTTCGCGAGCTGCGGGTAGCTTCGCATCTCCTCGAGGGGCATGACCCGCGTCTTCTCCACGAGCTTCACGTCGACCAGGAACCAGCGTGGCGCATCGCGCTGGGCCTTGGCGTCGAAATACTCGCCCTTGCGGTCGAACTGGGAGTCGTCGGGATGGGGCTTGCTCGCGACCTTCGCGATGCCCGCGATGCCGGGCACCTCGCAGCTCGAGTGGTAGAAGAGCACGCCATCGCCGATGCGCATGTCGTCGCGCATGAAGTTGCGCGCGGTGTAGTTGCGCACGCCAAACCAGGGGGTGGTTTGCTTCGGGGCCTTCGCGAGGTCGTCGATCGAGAACTCGCCGGGCTCGGACTTCATCAACCAGAATGCCGTCATATTTCCTGCGGTGTTCGTCCAAGCTGCACCTCGAACCATCGGTTCAAGGCGGTCGCCAACCGGTCACCGCAGGTAAGTCCGACGTGGGACTCGCACAATAGTGACCTTGGCCGGCGTCCAGGGTTACCGCTATCGGTTCAAAGGATGTAAGCCCGGACGAACACCGCAGGAAACATGGCTACTTTTGACCTGTCCCTAAAACAACTTCTCCTGGTCTGCCGCGAGCGCCGCGTCGACCGCTTCCTGCATCGAGGCGATTCTACGACGAATCTCGGCACCGTCCAAGGACGGCGAGGAGCCATTGCCCTTGTTCGACATCAACTCGTGGGCGATGTTCAGCGCGGCCATGATCGCGATGCGCTCGTTGCCCGTCACCTTGCCCGTGTCGCGGATCTCCTTGAGCTGTTTCGACAGGTAATCGGCTGAGGCGATGAGCACTTTTTCCTCGCCCTCGGGGCAGGCCACGCGGAATTCGCGTCCCAGCAGGTTCAGCGTGAGGGCGCCCTTCTCGCTCTTCTGGATGGCGCTCACGACTCGGTCTCGGGAATCTGCTTGAGAAGCGCCTCGATGCGCGACTTGGCCGCGCCGAGCTTCTCGGCGAGGCGGACATTCTCGTCGGTGCGGTGCGCGAGCTGCTGGCGCAGGTCGCGGTTCTCCTCGCGCAGCGCCTCCAGGCGGCGCACCAGCAGGCCCAGCCTTTCCTCGAGGGCATCGAGTTCCGGTTGCATCTGATCACCCTATTGGAAAAGATTTGCCACGTCAATGTTTAAGCCGCGTTTTTGAAAGTCGTTTCGAGAGCCTGTCAAATCCTCCCGCCCAATGGATGAGAAAATGCCCGGCATGAAAGCCCTTATCGTCGCGGCCCTCGCGGCCGCGAGCCTGCCGGCCCGGGCACAGCTCGCCGACACCCCGATCGAGAAATTCGCCGATCCCGTCATGGTGACGGCCTCGCGCCTCGCCACCGCCAACGTCACCCTGCGCGACGCGACCGTCATCACGCGCGACGAGATCGAGGCGGCGGGACCGATCACCCTGGGCGAGCTCCTGCAGCGCAAGGCGGGCGTCGAGCTGCGCGCCGCGGGCGGTCCCGGGCAGCCGCAATCCATCTTCATCCGCGGCGCGGGATCGGCGCAGACCCTGGTCCTCATCGATGGGCTGCGCGCGGGCTCGGCGAGCGTGGGCACCACGTCCATCGAGCACATCCCGCTCGAGATGATCGAGCGGATCGAGGTCGTGAAGGGACCGCTTTCGAGCCTCTACGGCTCCGATGCCATCGGCGGCGTGATCCAGGTCTTCACGCGCGGAAAGACCGTGCCGCACCTCTTCGCTTCCGTTTCCTACGGCACCGACAACGACCGGCGCGTCTCCGCGGGCCTCACCACCGTGGACCAGGGCACGCTCGTCTCCCTTTCCGGGGGCTACCGCGCCGTGGACGCGCGAAGCGCCTCGAGCCCGAGATCGGGGCCCTTCGTCTACAACCCGGACCGCGACCCTTACGACGACTCGTTCTTCAACCTGCACGCGTCCCATGCGCTGTGGACGGGCGAGAAGCTCGAGCTCGACGCCTTCACGACGCACGCGCACACGCACTTCGACTCGGGGCCTTCGACCAACGACCAGTCGACCGAGACCGTCTCGGGCGCGCGGCTCTCCTCGTCCACGAATTTCACCGATTGGTGGTCGAGCCGGCTCACCATCGGCCAGGGCGAAGACAAGCTCCTGGTGTCCGGGGCCTTTCCCGACCGCTTCGAGACGCGCCAGCTGCAGGGCGCGTGGATCAACGAGATGCCGCTTCGCGATGGCCGCCTCCTCGTGGGCGCGGAGACCGTTCGCCAGAAGATCTTCTTCGACGCCGAGGCCACGCCTTTCGCGATGGACCATCGCGAGACCAACGGCGTCTTCGCGGGCGCCAACGAGACGTACGGCGGCCAGCGCCTCGAGGCAAGCGTGCGCTGGGACGACGACAGCCAGTTCGGCCAGCACACAACCGGCAGCGTGAGCTACGGCCTGGAGCTCTCGCCGAACATGCTCCTCGCCGGAACCTACGCCCGCGGATTCCGCGCGCCCACCTTCTACGACCTCTACGGGCCCACGAGCGACTTCTACCATCCCAACCCGGACCTCGAGCCCGAGCGCAGCCGCAGCTACGAGATCTCGTTCACGGTCGCGAACGCGGCCGCGGCACGCTGGCGCCTGAGCGCCTTCGACAACCACTACGACAACCTCATCGCCTACAGCTTCGAGGACCTCACGGTGCTGAACGTGGCCCGCGCCCGCGCGCGCGGCGTGGAGGCGAGCGTCGAGGCCGGATGGCTCGGCGCGCGCTGGAAGGGCTCCGTCACCGCGCAGCGCCCGACCGACGACGACACGGGCGCGCGCCTGCAGGGCCGCGCCGAGCGCTACGGGACGATCGAGGTGGATCGCCCTTTCGCCGGCGCATGGAGCGCGGGGCTCACCGTCTTCGCGAGCGGACCGCGCTTCGATTCCACCACCGAGGATCCGTCCACGCGCCTGGGCGGCTACACCGTGGCCGACGCGCGCGTGCGCTATACGATCGGCAAGCGCTGGTCGGTCCAGCTCACCGCGGCGAACCTCTTCGACAAGCGCTACGAGACGGCGATGGGCTACGACGCCCCCCGGCGAAGCGTCCTGCTGGGAGTGCGGTTCGAGTCGTTCTAGCCGGTACAATATCGGCTCCCTCCGAGACCAGGAAGACATGACTTTCCGCGCGCCCCCGAAGCCCACGGAGCAGCGCGCCCGCGCGACCGAGGAGCTCATCCGCGAGAAGGGCACCGACACCGAGCGCTGGGCGAAGATGGAAAGCCTCGCCACGCAATGGGATGCGCGCGCGGCCATGGCCGCGGAGTGGATCGCCGCGGGCTCGAGCGTGCTCGACGTGGGCGCCGGCGCCATGGCGCTCGAGAAGGCGCTCGAGGCCGGCTGCACCTACCAGCCCGCCGACGTGGTGGAGCGGCGGCCCGGCTGCTTCGTGGCGGACCTGAACCGCGGCGATTTCCCGCCGGGGCGCTACGACCGGGTCACGTTCCTCGGCGTGCTCGAATACGTCCACGACGTCGATCGCGCGCTTCGTCTCGCGGCCGAATCCGCACCGCGCATGATCGCGACCTACTGCACCTTCGTGCCCGGCGGCGACGTCCTCGCGCGCCGCGGCATGGGCTGGGTGAACGAGCTCACGGCTGCCGAGTTCACGCAGGCCCTCGGGCGTACCGGCTGGCGGGTCGAGCGCGAGCGCGAGGTGAAGCGCGGCCCGGGCAACGTGCAGATGATGTACGACTGCTCGCGTTCGATTCCGGCTCCCGAGGGGGCAGCCCCCGCGTGATCGAATACGCGGCGGGCCTTCCGCAAGCTCCCTACTCGGTCGTCACGCCCTACCTCGTCCCCCCCGGGCCGAAGAAGGTGAACGTGGGCGACGGCTTCATCCTCGATTCGGCGACGAAGCTCCTCGGCGCGCGGCCGGCCGCCGCGTTCACCTCGCGCGCGCCGCTCTCCGATGCGGACATCGAACGCATCAATGCGACCCGCGCCCTCGTGGCCGTGGGTGCGAACACACTGAAGGACGACTTCGAGCTCACGCCCGGATTCGACCTCGCCACGCTCGCTCGCATCAAGGTGCCCGTGATCCTCATGGGCGTAGGCCACTACGGCGTGGCCGAGCTCACTCGCGGGCTCAAGCCCGACTCGCAGGCGCTCTTCCGCGCCTTCCTCGAGCGCTTCCCGATGATGTCCGTGCGCTGCGACGCTTCGCGGCGCTACGTGCTCTCGGCGCTTCCGGACCTCGCCGACCAGGTCCTCATGACCTCGTGTCCCGTGTCGCATGCGGTGGACGCCATCGACCGGGGCTTCCCCCGCAAACCCGTGTACGAGCAGCTGGTCGTCACCATCACCGATCGCGTGCAGGTGCAGGCGCAACTCGGCATCCTCCACGTTGCCCACCAGGCCTTCCCGGCGAAGCGCAACGTGCTCGCGCTGCACCAGGACTACGGCAACGCCTCCCTCTGGGACTACGCGAAGAAGGCGGGCTACGAGGTGTTCCGCGGCGACAACCACCAGGACTTCCTCCGGCTCTACGAAACGACCGACATGCATTTCGGCAACCGGGTGCACGCGCACCTGAAGTGCCTGTCCCTGGGCGTGGCTTCGTTCTGCACGCCCTTCGACCTGCGCCAGGCCTACTTCGCCGAGAGCCTCGACTTTCCCCTGGTGCAGAAGGTCCCGGACCCGATCCTCTCGCAGTACGACTTCACGCGCGCTCGCGCGCGGCGGGACGCCGCGCGTGGCACCATGGACCTCTTCACCACGCGGCTGAAAAGCCTGGTCGCAAGCTGATGGCCATCAACTCCGTCGTCCTCGATGTGATCTCCAAGGTGTGCGCCCAGCTCCCGGCGCCGCGCCGCATGCTCTGCCTGGGTTATCCCGACATGCTCGTGACCGAGCCGCAGCTCGCCGCGCTGCTGGGCCCCGACGCGCCCTCCCGCGTCCAGTGGCGCGAGGATGCGCCCGCGATCCTGCGCTGGCACCGGCTCGAGCAGCAGATGCCGCGGGTCGCCGAGACGCGAAGCGTCTTCGCGCTCCTGGGCATCGAGAGCGAGTTCGTGGACATCGCGGCCTCCCGCGGGGTCGAGATCGTGCTGGACCTGAACCAGCCCGCGCCCGAGTCGATGCGCGGGCGCTACGACATCGTCTACGACGGCGGCACGATGGAGCACTGCTTCAACGTGGGCCAGGTGATGCGCAACATCGCGTCCTTCGCGCGCGTGGGCGGCTTCATCGTCCACGTGAACCCGATCAACTACTACAACCACGGGTTCTTCAACTTCAACCCGACCTTCTACCACGACTGGTACACGCAGTCGGGGAACGTGATGGCCATGCCGTTCTACGCGATGCACGGGCCGGTGCTCGCCTCCCAGCTCTTCCCGGTGGATGCGACCGCCAAGTACCAGCCGCCGGAGCGCTCGGTGCTGCTGGTAGGCGCGCTCAAGAAGAATCCGGCGGACCCCGCATGGCCCATGCAGGCCAAGTACCTGCACAGCCCCGACCTCAAGGCCTGACTAGGCGCGCTGGACGGCGACCGTCCACCCGGAATGCACGATGCGAAAGCGCGAGTCGCCGGGCAGCCACTCGTCCACCGCCTTCTTGCAGCCCTGGAACGAGTTGTAGTCGTCGAAGAGCATGATGCCGCCCGGGCTCACCCACCCGGCGACGCGCTCGATGCAAAGCTTGACCGAGTCGTACCAGTCGCAGTCGATGTGCGCGAAGGCGACGGGTCGGTCGATCTCCAGCGTCCGCTCGTAGAGCCCCTTCACGAACTTGATGTTCTCCGCCTCGGGATCGACCCCCAGCTTCGCCATGTTCTCGCGCGTGAACGCGAGGAGGTCGGAGGCGTGGTCCACGTAGTTGCGGTCCACGGCGCTCCCCGCCTTGCCGGCGATGAATTCCTGGTAGACGGCGTGCGACCTGGGATCGTCGTTGGCCGACGGCGGCGGCAGCATCTCGAAGACGTCGTAGAGCCGCAGCTCCCGCTCGCGGGTCTTGGTCTTGGCGATCACGATCGCCGAGCCGCCCATCGCCACGCCCGCCTCCAGGAAGATCCCGGGCACGTGCGCATCCTCGACGCGCTTCGCCGCCTCGTGGACCACCTCGAGCTTGCCGGGGCGCCCGCAATAGGTGAGCGCGCTCGCGCGCAGGAACTGGATCGACTCGGCGACGTTCATCCGGCAATTCTATCGCGGCGGGAAGCGCCTTCCCGATCCGATAGAATTCCCGGCATGAGGCCACGCGACGCGAGCCGCGCATGAGCGCGCAGGATCCCCGGGCGCTCCTGCAGGCGGCCGCGACGAGCCTCGCGCGCGGCCGTGCCGCGGAGGCGCGGCCCGCGATCGATGCGCTTTCGCGCATGGCGCCCGGGCGCCCCGAGGTGCAGTACCTGGTGCGCAGCGCCGCGGTGATCGGCTTTCGCCGCGATGCGTCGCGCGCCCCGGTGAAGCTCGGCCCCCGCAAGGCGCCGTCCCAATCGAGCCTGGACCTCGTCGCCTTCCACGTGGACCTTCCCGCCGCGCCCAGCGGCATCCACGGGCAGATCGACTACATGGCGGTGCTGGCGCTCTCGTTCGAGTCGGCGCGGCTACGCGCGCCCTCGGCGCGGCGCATCCTCATCACCGACGATGCCACGCGCGTGCCGCCCGAGCTCGGCGTGGACGAGGTGAAGCGCTACGCGCTCGACCGCGCGCGCCCCATGTTCGAGCGCATGCGCGTGCAGGAGCTCTACCTGCGCGGGCGCGAGGCCGGCCGCGCCAGCGTGCTCATGGATTCGGACGTGGTCGTGAACGCCGACCCCGCGGCGATCTTCACCACCGATTTCGACGTGGGGCTCACCTGGCGCCCCGAGTTTCCCGACGCGCCCTTCAACGGCGGCATGATCTTCGTGGCCGAGGCCGACGCGGGGCGGCAGTTCTTCGTCGATGCGCTGGCCTGCTACGAAG
>DATBEA010000134.1:0-3825 GCA_036276215.1 Usitatibacter sp. | reverse complement strand
CGCAGGCGGCGAGGAGCGAAATTAGGAGGGCAAGTAGGGCGCGATAACCGAAGCGGTACATGCAGGCTCTTTGACCCGGTGGCCTGGCGGCGGTTCAGCTTAGCGCCGGCGTACGCGGTCCTCGGCGAAGAACACGCGCTTGCCGTCCTTGTCGGTGCTCTCGAGGTTCATGGTCCAGCCCTGCTCGCCGGGCTGCCAGTTGAAGGTGTTGTAGAACGGGCCCTCGGGATAGTCGAACTTGAACTCGATCGTGTTGCCGTCGCGCTTGCCGTGGCCCATGGCGGAGAGCCGCCCGCCATAGATGTCCATCCAGTGGGCGACGTATTGCTCCTTGAGCGGGTCGTACCCGATGAGAACGAGCGCTTCATATTTCGGCGGGTTGGCGACGTCCTTCATGCGCAGCTGGAGGAAGTGGTGCTGCAGCACCCACTTGGCCTCCAGCGTGTTCGCGACGAGCGTGCCGCGGATCTTGCGCTCGACCTTCCACTTGCCCACGAGGTTGTCGAGGAACGGATCGTCCAGGATAGTCTCGCGCGAATGCACGCCGAGCGAGACCAGCAGCGCGGCGAGGGCGAACACGACCTTCCTCATGGCGACTTCCTCACGGTGGCATCGGGGTGCCGAACATGTAGCGATTGCTGCTGGTGTTGGGGCGGCGGGCGAAAGTGATCCCGCTCCAGTCGTTGTTGGCGACGGCGTTGCGGAAGACCTGGCGGTACTGGTCGAGGAGCTGCGCCTCGTAGGGCGTGGTGCCGTAGAAGAACGTCTGGTCCTGGACCGTCGTGGAGGCGCACTGGCCGGAGTAGATGCAGGGATTCTGGAGCAGCCGGCTCCCCGCGCCGCACTCCAGCCCGTACTCGCAGGCCACGAGGCTCCACGCTTCCGCGGCAGCGCGGCCCTGCAGCTCGTCGTGGTTGGGGCCGATCTCGGGCACTACGTCGCGGAAAGTGCTGGACAAGGTGATGCCCGCGATGAAGATGGCCTCGGGATCGCGCGAGGCGATGGCTTCCTCGAGGGTGCGAAGCTGGACGTCGGACATCGACGGGCCGCCCGTGCCTCCGGGTCCAGGGACCGCCGATCCCGTGGCCAGCTCCCGGGACGTGACCAAGGCGCGTGCCTTGGGGTCGCCGCCCGCCACCGCGTCGGCGAGCAGCTTTTCGAGGTCGGCCTGCGTGGTGGTGACGGTCTCCATGCCGTCGCAGCGGTGCATCGATTCGTCGAAGAGGGCGAGGCGCTTCGCCCGGTCGCGGCTCGTGGCGGGGATGAGGGCTTCCAGGCGCGCCCGCTGCGCGGCCACGGTGTCCAGGCGCGTGTCGCCAGCCTTGTCGGTGCGGGTCGCGCAGCGCGAAAGGATCCGGTAGAGGTAGTACTTCGCGTCGGGGGTCGCCGCGCTGCCTTGCGCCGAAAGCCGGTCATACAGCGGCTTCAGTCCCTTGGCGGTGGCGAATTCCTTGCCGACGGCGCTCGCGCTGGCGGCAGGCGCGATGGGTTGCGCGGGCGAAGCCTTCGAGGCATTGATGGAGAGCACCACGGATGCGGCGGGCGCCGACTTCTCGCTCGCTGCCGATTGATGTCTTTCATCCATGGGCACATCGCCCCCGACATGGCTTCGCCACAGCCACGCCACGGCGAAGATCACCGCGATCGCCGCCAACACCGCTCCGCCGCCACGCCCCATCAGCTTCTCCCCGGTCTCGCGCCCTCGATCGCCAGCGCGCGATCGATCCATTGCGCCGTGAGCTTCTCCTGCAGCGAGTTCTGCGTCAACCGCTGCCTGAGCGCGGGGAAATCCACGGCATCCAGCGGCTGGTCCTGGTTGAAGCAGGAGAAGACGTATGTGGTCTTGCCTGTCTTGCGATCGACCTGCGGCTGCAGGCATTGCGCGCAGATCTCCTTCATCATGCATTGCATCGGCGAGTTGATGGAGCCGATGGCCACGTGGGCCTCGCGAAGGTAGGGAGCGAGGATGCCGTGCCGGGCGCGCGCGACCGCCGCCATCATGCCGTCGGAGCCGATGGCGACCAGGCGATCGGCATTCTTCATCGCGATCTTCGCGGCCCCCAGGCTTCCCGAGGCATGCGCGGCCATCGCATCGACGATGTTGCCGGCGAAGGTCTTGTCGCCCTCGCGCGTGGGCGGGAACCCCGGCGGCTCGTCGCAGCACCAGACGACCTCGTCGGCCGCGGCCTCGATCTCCGCCACCTTGTAGCGGTCGGCGAGCTTCTTGTAGCCCGCGAAGTAGAGCACCCGCGAGCCGGCCGCCCTCATCGCCGCGCCGATGGAGAAGAGCACCGCGTTGCCCAGGCCGCCGCCCACCAGCACGACGGTTTCTCCCGGGGGCGTCTCGGTGGCGGTCCCCGTGGGTCCCATGAGGATCACCGGCTCACCGGGCTCCAGGAGCGCGCACAGGTCGCTCGATCCGCCCATCTCGAGCACGATCGTCGAGACGAGGCCCTTCTCCTTGTCCACCCACGCGCCCGTGAGCGCGAGGCCCTCCATGGAAAGCCGCGTGCCCTCGGGGCTCGCCGCGAGGGACTCGAAGTTCTGCAGGCGATAGAACTGGCCGGGATGGAAACGCCGCGCCGCGAGGGGCGCGCGCACGATCACTTCCACGATCTTCGGTGTCAGGCGATCGACGCGGACCACGGCCGCGCGCAGTTCGTCGTTCAGGCTCGCGAGGAACTTGCGGGATTCCTCCACGGGACGCTTCGGCCGGCGCTCGAGCACGCGGCTCACCACGGGGTAACCCTGTTTCGCGCTCCCCATTGCCTTCACCACATTGCCGAAGAACGAGGGGTGCAGGTCGCCGAAGAAGCTCATGAAGGTGTCAGGTTCCTGCCCGGGAGCGGACCAGGAGCCCCGCACGCCCGACATGAGCACGCGCACCTCGCGCGGCTTGGCCGAGCGCTCGGGCTTCACCGGCTCGCCGTTCTCGTCCACGGCGCGGAAGTACTTTCCGTCGAGGACGAAGTGATCCGGGTCCTCGCGCGCGAGGACGGTGTTGGGCTGCGTTCCCGCGGCGATGAGGATGGTGCGCGCGGGCAGCTCCACGTCCTTTTCCACGGTGGCGCCGGCGGCGTCGGTGAGCTGCGCGCGTGCGCGAAGCGCCCTGGCGCGTCCGGCTTCGTCCACGTCGATCGCCACCGGGGTGAGGTTCTCCGCGAAGCGGATGCCTTCTTCCAGCGCCTTCTCGACTTCCTCGTGGTTCAACGTGTACGAGGGGCTGTCGATGAGGCGCCGGCGATAGGCGATGGTCGATCCACCCCACGATTGGAGGAGCTCGAGGATGCGCGGCTCGCGAGCTTCCCGCGCCGCGCGCTCGCGCTCCTCGCGTAGCGCCAGGGCGTGGGCGAGATACTCCTCGGCGACTTCGGTTTCCTCCTCGCTCCAGTCGTTACGCACGGCGCCGGGGCTTCGCTCGCGGCAAAGCGTCTCGTAGCGCGCAAGGAACTTCTCGACTTGCACCGCGTAGTAGGCGAGCGATTCGGTCGCGGTGTCGATCGCCGTGAGGCCTCCGCCGATCACGACGATGGGAAGGCGCACCTGGAGGTTCGCGATGGACTCCTCGCGCGCGGCGCCGGTGAGCTGCAGCGCCATGAGGAAGTCGGAGGCGGTGCGCACGCCGCGCACGAGCCCGTTGGGCATGTCGAGCACCGTGGGCTTTCCGGCACCGGCGGCGAGCGCCACGTGGTCGAAGCCCATGGCGAACGCGTCCTCGGCACGAAGGGTCCCCCCGAAGCGCACGCCGCCGAACATCGCGAACTGCGCGCGCCGCTCCACCAGGAGGCGTGCGATCTTGAGGAAATTCTTGTCCCAGCGCACGGT
>DATBEA010000133.1:0-6802 GCA_036276215.1 Usitatibacter sp. | reverse complement strand
GCGTCGACCAGTACACGCACGTGCGCGCGATCGCCGCGACCAACGACGGCTCGCTCTACATGGCGAGCCGCTACGTGAAGGCCGCGGGCGGCTGCTCCGCGCCTCCAGGCGCCGATGCGGCGGCGGCCAGGGCGAGCCTCGGCAAGATGCGCCTCATGCTCGACGCGGCGCGGCCCGCCGGCGAGCCCGCGCTCGCCCGCCTGATGATCAGCCACCCGAACACTTCGGGTCTCGCGATGGACCAGTCGACACGCACGTATGCGCCGGCCCATTTCGTGCGCTCCGTCGAGGTCCGCCAGCACGGAGAGCTCGTCCTGCGAGCCGATGTCGATTTCACGATCAGCGAGAATCCTTCCTTTCGCTTTTATGTCTTGCCCGAAGGCGACGCGATGCTGGACGCCACGGTCATCGACAACCAGGGCCTCGTATTCACGAGCGGCACCGCGACTCCATGAGCGGCCTCGGCCGCGACGCCGCCGTCATCGTGTAGAAGGGTGGGCCCGTTTGTGCTCGTAACCCAGACGCCGCGTGCCTTCCCGCCGCCTACGCTATCTGCGTCTGCGCACCGTATTGCGGGTTCAGGCGCTCGACCTCGGAGGCGAGCTTGTTCAGCGCATTCATGTACGCCTTGGCGGAGGCGACGACGATGTCGGTGTCGGAGCCCATGCCGTTCACGATGCGCCCGCCCTTTGACAGGCGCACCGTGACTTCGCCCTGGGAATCGGAGCCTTCGGTCACGCTGTTCACCGAATAGAGCAACAGCTCGGCCCCGCTCTGCGCGACGCTCTCGATCGCCTTGAAGGTCGCGTCCACGGGCCCGCCACCGCGGGCCTCCGCGCGCGCCTCTCGCCCCGAAGCATTCACCACGACGCGCGCGAACGGCTGCTCGCCAGTCTCCGTGTGGGCGGTGACCGAAACCAGTTTCCACGGCTCGGCCGCGGGAGCTACCGTCTCGTCCGACATGAGGGCCTGGATGTCTTCATCGAAGATCTCACGCTTCTTGTCGGCGAGCTCCTTGAAGCGGGCGAAAGCATGGTTGAGCTGCTGCTCGGAAGTCAGCGCGATGCCCATCTCGTGAAGGCGCGCCTTGAAGGCGCTGCGGCCCGAGAGCTTGCCGAGGGTCAAGCGGTTGGCGCCCCAACCCACATCCGCGGGGTGCATGATCTCGTAGGTCTCACGATGCTTGAGCACGCCGTCCTGGTGGATGCCCGACTCGTGCGCGAAAGCGTTGGCGCCCACGATCGCCTTGTTCGGCTGCACGGGATACCCCGTGATGGTCGAGACCAGCTTGCTCGTGGTCACGATCTGGGTCGTGTCGATGCGCGTCGTGCAAGCAAAGATGTCGGAGCGCGTACGCACGGCCATCACGATCTCCTCGAGCGAAGCATTGCCCGCTCGCTCGCCCAGCCCGTTCACCGTGCACTCGACCTGGCGCGCGCCCGCCGTTACCGCGGCGAGTGAGTTCGCGACGGCCATGCCAAGGTCATCGTGGCAGTGTGTGGACCACACGGCCTTGTCTGCATTGGGTACCCGCCGCAACAGGTCGCGGAAGAGCGCCCCGTAGAGCTCCGGCGTGCTGTAGCCGACGGTATCGGGTACGTTCACCGTGCGGGCGCCGGCTGCGATCGTCGCCTCGAAGATGCGGCAGAGGAAGTCGAGGTCCGAGCGCACCGCATCCTCGGCCGAGAACTCGACGTCGTCCGTGTACTGGCGCGCGAGCCTGACCGTGCGCGTTGCTGCCTCGAGCACCTGGCCCGGCTCCATGCGCAGCTTGTGCTGCATATGGATAGGGCTGGTCGCGATGACGATGTGCACGCGGCCGCGGGCGGCACCGCGGATTGCCTCCCCGGCCTTGGCGACGTCGCTGTCGTTGGCGCGCGCGAGCGAGCACACAGTGGAATCCTTGACCACGGCGGCGACCGACCGGATGGCCTCGAAGTCTCCGAGGCTCGAGGCGGCGAAACCCGCCTCGATCACGTCCACGCGCAGCCGCTCGAGCTGCATCGCGATGCGCAGCTTGTGGTCGCGGGTCATCGCCGCGCCGGGGCTCTGTTCGCCGTCGCGCATGGTGGTGTCGAAGATGATGAGATGTTCCTTCATGGGTGTCTCCTCGTGCATCGGATCTGGTCATCCGCTCCGCCGGCCACGCAAAGTGGGCCTCGGCCCGGAACGGCCTGGTGCTGCACAACGAAGGGGGGTGGGGTATTTAGCGCGCGAGGCGCAGCAGCAGGCCCAGCGCGAGCGCGCCGAGACCGGAAAGGCGGAAGGTCGAGAGATCGCCCAGGGAGTGCATGCCCCACTCTATAGCAGGCCGGCCTGGAGACGCAAGCACGCCACACCTGCAGCCTCGCGCAAATCCCTAAGGTCAAGACGTCGCGCCGCCGAGGTCGCGCTTGGAAAGCGGTCTTGCCGCCATTGACGCCGATGACTTGAGACGCGAAGCGTGTCATCCCCACTGGAGAGGACTTTCGCCCCCTGTACGCGGTTCAACCCATGCGCCAGCGAGCGAGGAACAAGGGTGGGCCCGCCTGGATTCGAACCAGGGACCAAGGGATTATGAGTCCCCTGCTCTAACCACCTGAGCTACAGGCCCACGTTTTTGAGACAATGGCCGGATGAGCGATTTCGACTTCACCAAGCCGCAAGTTCCGCAGCCGGCTTCTCCCGACGGATTCGATTTCACCAAGCCCGCCGAAGGCTCGGTTTCGGCGCCGTCCAAGCCCGCGAACAGCCAATTCTACAATCCGGCCGTCGCCAAGAAGCTTTTCCAGGCCTCGGGCAAGGAAGAACAGATCGCCGCCGGGCAGACCCTCTTCGAGGAAGCCGACAAAGCCTCCCGGGGCGGGGTCTTCTCGCTGAAGGGCGCGAGCCGCATGTACTACCTCGCCGAGGGCGAGCTCGAGCTCACCATCGGCATGCGAAAGCTCGACGTCGTGAAGGCGGGCGAAATCGTGGGCGAGATGGCCGTCATCAGCGAGCGGCCCCGCAGCGCCACCGCGACCGCCAAGACCTCCTGCAAGGTATACGGCCTCACGGCCTCCGAGCTGCAGGCGGCGCTCGCGCAGAACCCGGAGTTCGCGCTGATGCTGATGAGCGTGATGTTCGACCGCATCCGCTTCGTGGTGGCGCGGTTGAGTGCCCGCAAGATCGCGATCCCGCCGCGCGAAGCCGCGGTGTTCGATCCGGTGCTGCTGCAGCAGTTCGAGGCGGCGCTCGCCCGTCCCAACGTCGTGCGCTACCAGGCCGGCCAGCCGATCATGCGCGTGGGGCAGGCCGGCATCTACATGTACATCGTGAAGAGCGGCCAGGTCGCGATCGGCATCCGCGACAAGCTCGTGGAGATCGTCAATCCCGGCGGGACTTTCGGCGAGATGGCGCTCGTGGACCAGTCCCCGCGCGTGGCCGACGCCCAGGCCCATGTGTACAGCGAGCTCCTCGCGGTGGATCGCCCGTCGTTGCTCACGGCGGTGAAGTCCCAGCCCATCCTCGCGATGGCGATGCTCAAGGCCGTCGTGGAGCGGCTGCGGTACATGAATTCCTTGCTGGGGTGATGTCGTTCCCGCCTCCGCGGGAATGACCCCTGGATTTCCCTGTCGAAGGGAGCATGCCTGTCAGCCTATTCCGACCCGGCGAGAACTGCGCCGCCGTGGCCCTCGCCCCGCGCGCGGCGTTCATCGTCGATGCCGAGGACTACTTCCGCCACTTCGCGCGCGCCTGCGAGCGCGCCGAGCGCGACATCCTCATCCTCGGCTGGGACTTCGACAGCCGCACGATCCTCGTGCCGGAGGGCTCGGGCGAGCCGGTGCGCCTGGGCGAATTCCTCGATCGGCTCGCCTCGTCCAAACGCCACCTGCGCATTCGCATCCTCGATTGGGATTACCCAATGGTCTTCGGGACCGACCGGGAGCTGCCGCCCACGCTGGGGCTCGCGTGGAAGCCCCACAAGCGCATCGACTTTCGCTTCGACGACACCCATCCGGTAGCGGGCTCGCACCACCAGAAGATCGTGTTGGTTGATGGCGCCCTCGCCTTCTCGGGAGGCCTCGACCTCACCAACAAGCGATGGGACACGCGCAAGCACCTTGCCGAGGAGCCGCGGCGCGTCCACGAAGGCACGCCCTATCCGCCCTTCCATGACGTGATGATCGCCGTGGACGGCGAGGCGGCGCGCGAGCTGGGCCAGGTCGCGCGAAGCCGCTGGAAGAAGGCCACGGGCGAGACGCTCGCGGAGCCGCACGCGGGCGCCGATCCGTGGCCCGACGGGCTCGAGGTCGACGCGGCCGGCGCAAAAGTGGCTGTCTCGCTCACGGCACCCCGCACCGACGACTCCGAAGGCGTGCGCCAGGTCGAGCGCCTGTACCTCGACATGATCGCCGCCGCGAAGCGCTCGATCTACATCGAGAACCAGTACTTCACCTCGCGCGTGATCGGAGACGCGCTCGCCGCACGCCTCGCCGAGCCCGACGGTCCCGAGATCGTGGTGGTGACGAGGCTCCTCTCCCACGGCTGGCTCGAGGAAATCACCATGACGACGCTTCGCGTGCGCCTGGTGCGCGAGCTTCGCGACGCCGACGTGCACAAGCGCTTCCACGCGCTCTACCCGCACGTCCCGGGCCTGGGCGAGGGAACGTGCCTCGACATCCACTCGAAGGTCATGGTCGTGGACGACCAGTGGCTTCGCATCGGCTCGGCGAACCTGAGCAGCCGTTCCATGGGCATGGACACCGAGTGCGACGTGACGCTCGAGGCGGCGGGCGATGCGAAGCTCGCCGCGGCCGTGCGCCGATTCCGCGATTGCCTCATCGCCGAGCACATGGATTCGTCCACCGAGGACGTCGCCCGCGCCATCGACCAGGCCGGCTCCATCGCCGCAGCCGTGCAGGTGCTCGGCAGGGGCGAGAAGAAACTCACGCGGCTCGAGGCGCCCGAGCCCAGCGAGGCCGAGCTCGCCGTGGCGAAGGTGGGCGACCCGGGGGAGCCGCTCTTCGAGCCCGTGGTCGAGCTGCCGGAGACGCCCGTGCGCCAATCGGGCGGCACGCGCATGCGGCTCCTGCTCGCGGTGGGTGCGCTGCTATTCGCGGCGCTCGCCCTCGCGCTCGTATGGACGCACACGCCGCTCAAGGACTACGTCACCCGCGAGAACGCGACGCGCATCGGGTCGGCCTTCACGGGCCTCTGGTGGGCGCCCATCGCGGTGGTGCTCGCGTACACGCCGGCGAGCTTCATCATGTTCCCGCGCTGGATCATCACCATGACCGCGGTGCTCGCGTTCGGCGCCTGGGAAGGCTTCGTGCTCGGCTTCGCGGGCGTGATCCTCGCGGGCATCGCCACGTTCGCGCCGGGGCGCCTGGTGCACCGCGAGACCGTGCGCCGGCTCGCGGGCCAGCGCCTGAAACCGCTCACGCGCTTCATGGAGCAGCGCGGCTTCGTCGCGGTGACCCTCGTGCGCCTGGTGCCCATCGCGCCCTTCCCCGTCGTGAACCTCGTGATGGGCGCCATGCGCGTTCGCCTCTGGCATTTCGTGCTCGGGACGTTCCTCGGCATGCTCCCCGGGATGCTCGCCGCGACGGTGCTCTCCGACCAGCTCGCCGCGGCCCTCGAGGATCCGTCGAAGGTGAGCTGGTGGCTCGTGGCGGCCGCCGTGGCCGCGGTGGGCGCGCTCGCCTGGTTCGGCCAGCGCATGGTGCGCCACGCGCGCTGACGCATGGGAACGCTCAGGGTCGCTTCGTACAACGTGCACCGCGGCATCGGCCGCGACCGGCGCTGCGACCCGGCGCGCATCCTGGGCGTGCTTCGCGAGCTCGACGCCGACGTCTATGCATTGCAGGAAGTGGAGGCCCACGACGGCGGCGACGACATGCTGGCGTGGCTCGGCAAGGAGCTGGGCTGCCACGCCATCGCGGGGACAACGCTCAAGCGCCACGACGGGCATTTCGGGAACGGAGTGCTCTCGCGCTGCCCGGCCCACGCCATCGACCTCGTGGACCTCAGCTGGCGGCGGCGCGAGCCGCGCGGCGCGATCGCCGCCGATATCGAGTGCGAAGGCCGGCGCGTGCGCGTGGTCGCGACACACCTGGGCTTGCGTCCCGCCGAGCGGCGCGAGCAGGTGGAGCGGCTCTTGCGCCTCTTCACGTGGAAGGAGGACGACCGGGCGGTGCTGATGGGCGACTTGAACGAGTGGTTCCTGTGGGGCCGCCCCCTCAAGCACCTGCACCGCTACTTCGACGAGACGCGCGCGATCGCGACCTTCCCCGCGCGCCGGCCGATCTTCGCGCTCGACCGCCTGTGGACGCATCCGGGCACGATGCTGAAGGCCCTTTCGGCGCACACGAGCGAGCTCGCGCGCGAGGCTTCGGACCATTTGCCTCTGGTGGCGACGCTGGAGATCTAGGAAGAAAAACGCCCGCTTGCGCGGGCGTGAATATCAGCTTTCACCTTCGAGGAAGCTTCGAAGCTTCTCGGAGCGCGACGGATGGCGCAGCTTGCGAAGCGCCTTGGCCTCGATCTGGCGGATGCGCTCGCGCGTCACGTCGAACTGCTTGCCGACTTCCTCGAGCGTGTGGTCGGTGTTCATCTCGATGCCGAAGCGCATGCGCAGCACCTTGGCCTCGCGCGGCGTGAGCGAATCGAGCACGTCCTTGGTGGCCTCGCGAAGCGACGCGTAGAGCGCCGAATCCGAGGGCGCGAGCCCGGCCTGGTCCTCGATGAAGTCGCCGAGGTGGGAATCGTCGTCGTCCCCGATCGGCGTCTCCATGGAGATCGGCTCCTTGGAGATCTTCAGGATCTTGCGAATCTTCTCCTC
>DATBEA010000132.1:0-14076 GCA_036276215.1 Usitatibacter sp. | reverse complement strand
GCGGTGGCCGGCTTGGTGTTTACCACGCAAGCGGCCGCGGAAATCACCTTCTACGAGCATGACGGCTTGCAGGGCCGTTCCTTCAGCGCGACCCGGCAGGTCGACAACTTCCAGCGAAACGGCTTCAACGATCTCGCCTCCTCGGTGGTGGTGCTCATGGATCGCTGGGAGGTTTGCTCGGATGCCGACTTCGGCGGCCGCTGCGTCGTCCTGCGCCCGGGCCGCTACGACTCGTTGAGCGCGCTGGGAATGAACGATCGCATCTCGTCGGCCCGGATCGTGGGCAGCAAGGCGCACGTCGACGGCGGCCGTTACGCTCCGGCTCCCGTGTCGGACCGCGACTATCGCCGGCGTGACAACGAGCGTCTCTACGAGGCGAATGTCATGTCGGTGCGGGCGGTGGTCGGCGCGCCCGAGCAGCGATGCTGGGTGGAGCACGAGCAAGTCGCGCAGGATCGCGGCGGCCCCAACGTCCCCGGCGCGGTTGCCGGAGCCCTGATCGGCGGCATCCTCGGCCACCAGGTAGGCAACGGACGGGGCAACGATGTCGCCACCGCCGGTGGCGCGGTCGTGGGTGCCGTGGTGGGTTCCAACGTCGGCCGCGACCACGGTGGGCAAGGCTACCAGGATGTCCAGCGTTGCTCGAACGTGCCCAGCAGCGGTGCGCCCGAATTCTGGGATGTGACGTACGATTTCCAGGGCCAGGAGCATCACGTGCAGATGACGTCTCCCCCGGGACGCACGGTGACCGTGAACGCCCAGGGCGAGCCGCGCGCATGACCGTGGGTACGGAACATTATCCGGGCTTCGCGTTCTCAGTCAGGGTCGATAATCCGCACCCACAGGAAGGGAAAGTCCCATGCGCCGCGCACTGATCGCACTCTGGATGCTCCTCGCGCCCCTGGGCCCGGCCTTTGGCCAGCTCAGCATCAACTTCAACCTCCCCGGGGTGAACGTCGGCATCAACGTGCCCGTATACCCGGAGCTGCAGCGCGTGCCCGGCTATCCGGTCTACTACGCACCGGGAATCAACTCCAACTATTTCTTCTACGACGGCCTGTACTGGGTCTTCCAGGGAGACAACTGGTACGCGAGCTCCTGGTACAACGGACCGTGGGCGCTCGTGGACCCGCAGGATGTGCCGCTGTACGTGCTGCGGGTGCCGGTGCGCTATTACCGCGAAGCGCCGGCGTATTTCCATGGCTGGAATTCGCAGGATCCGCCGCGCTGGGGCGAGCACTGGGGGCAATCCTGGGAGCAGCGCCACGGCGGTTGGGATCGTTGGGATCGCAAGTCGGCCCCGGCACCCGCGCCGCTTCCGACCTACCAGCGGCAATATTCGGGGTCGCGCTATCCGCAGGCTTCGCAGCAGCAGGCCGCGATCCAAACGAACAGCTACCGCTACCAGCCGAAGGATCCGGTGGCGCAGCAGCATTTCCAGCAGCTGAGGACGCAAGCCGCGTCGGCGCCGCAGCAGCAGCCGGCGCAACACCCGCAGGGCGCGCGGCCCCAGCAAGCACCCGTCGCACACGAGCAGCCTGCCGCGCACGGGCAGCCTGCCGCGCACGAGCACCAGGCGCCGAAACAGCCGCCGCAGCCCGTCGAACGCAAGCCCGAGCAAGCTCCGGCCGTGCACCAGCAGCAGGCTCCGAGGCAGCCGCCGCAGCAGGTCGAGCACAAGCCCCAACAGGCGCCGGCCGCGCATGAGCACCAGGCGCCGAAGCAGCCGCCGCAGCAGGTCGAGCACAAGCCCCAGCAGGCACCGGCCGCGCACGAGCAGCAGGCGCCACGGCCGCAAGCCCAGGGCAAAGAGCCCCAGGGCAAGGAACATGGCAACGAGCACGGCAAGGGACAAGGCGGCGAGAAGGACAACAAGGAGAAGTAGCGGGAAGCGCCCCGGCGCCGTGGATCCATGATCGCGGCGGTGATCTTCGACCTTGACGGCACGCTCGTGGAATCGGCGGGCGAGATCCACGCCGCGCTCGCGCTGGCATTCGGCGAGCGCGGCATCGTGCCGCTCCCGATGGCCGAGGTCGAGCGCCTCATCGGACGCGGCGTGCACTCGCTCGTCGAGCGCGCGCTCGCGATGCGCGCGGCCGATGCCTCGAGCATCGACAAGATGGTGGAATCGTTCGAGACGCACTACGCGCGCACCGTCGCAACGCAAGCCACGCTCTTCCGCGGCACGATCGAGGGACTGCGCATGCTGCGCGCTGCAGGGTTGAAGCTCGCCGTGGTGACCAACAAACCCCGCGTCTTCACGGAAACCTTGCTCGCAAAGCTCGCGATCCTGGAATTCTTCGCGGCGATCGTGGCGGGCGACGACGGCGTGGAGCGCAAGCCCGCGGGCGACATGTTGGCCGCGGCGTGCACACGGATGGGCACGCGGCCTTCCGAAACGTTGATGCTTGGCGATTCGCAAACCGATGTGCGTGCGGCGCGCGCGGCCGGCTGCCCGGTCTGGTGCGTGCCTTACGGATACAACGAGGGCCGCGATCCCGCGACGCTCGCCTGCGACCGCATCGTGGCGACGGTGGAGGTGGCGGCACGCCTCCTGGTGAACGGGTCCTGACGCCGGATGGAGCCCATCTTCACCATCGGCCACTCGACCCATCCCATCGACGAGTTCGTCCGGATGCTGGCGCCCAACGAGGTCACGCGCGTGATCGACGTGCGCGCCTTCCCGAAGTCGCGCACCAACCCGCAGTACAACGACGACGCGCTGCCCGCGTCATTGCGTCCCCACGGAATCGCCTACGAGCATCTCGCGGCGCTGGGCGGCAAGCGCCCACGCAGCAAGGACGTGCCCGAGGACGCGAACGCGTTCTGGGACAACGCGAGCTTCCACAACTACGCGGACTACGCCATGGGCCCGGCGTTCCGGGAGGGACTGGAAAGGGTCCTTGCGCGCGGCGAGCACGAGCGCGTGGCGATCATGTGCGCGGAATCGGTCTGGTGGCGCTGCCACCGGCGCATCGTCACCGACTACCTGCTTGCGGCCGGCCGCGACGTCTGGCACATCATGGGGCCTGAATCGATCGAGCCCGCGCGCATGACGCCAGCTGCGCAGCCCGGGCCGGGCGGCGCGCTCGTCTATCCCTTCACGCTCGCCTAGACCCGCTCGACCACGAGCGCGATGCCTTGCCCCACGCCGATGCACATGGTGCAAAGGGCGTAGCGTCCCTTGCGTCGCGCGAGCTCGGCCACGGCCGTGGTGACGAGGCGCGCGCCCGAAGCACCCAGCGGATGCCCCAGCGCGATGGCCCCACCCATGGGGTTCACGTGAGGCGCGTCATCGGGGACGCCCAAATCGCGCAGTACCGCGAG
This sequence comes from Usitatibacter sp., assembly GCA_036276215.1. GTDB lineage: Bacteria > Pseudomonadota > Gammaproteobacteria > Burkholderiales > Usitatibacteraceae > Usitatibacter. The sequence continues at coordinate 10,749 of DATBEA010000132.1, read as the reverse complement.
CGCCTGCGATGCGAACGCCTCGTTCAGCTCGATCACGTCCATCTGCGCGATGGAAAGGCCCAGGCGCGCGAGGAGCTTCTTCGATGCGGGCGCGGGTCCGAAGCCCATGATGCGGGGCGGCACTCCGGCCGACGCCATGCCGAGAACGCGGGCGCGCGGCGTAAGACCGTGCTTGTTCGCCGCGGCTTCGGAGGCGACGATCAACGCGCACGCGCCGTCGTTCACGCCGGACGCATTGCCCGCGGTGATCGTGCCGCCTTCCCTCGCGATGGGCTTCAACTTCGCGAGGGCCTCGAGCGAAGTCTCGCGCGGATGCTCGTCCTTCGCGACCGTGACCGGATCGCCTTTCCTGGCGGCCATCGTGACAGGCACGATCTCCTGCGCGAGCCGTCCATCGGCCTGCGCGGCCAGCGCACGCTGCTGCGAGCGCAACGCGAACGCGTCCTGGTCGGCGCGCGAAACCTTGAAGTCCTCGGCCACGTTCTCGGCGGTCTCGGGCATCGCGTCGATGCCGTGCTTCGCCTTCATCTTCGGGTTCACGAATCGCCAGCCGATGGTCGTGTCGTAGACGGCATTTGCGCGGGAGAACGCGCCGTCGGCCTTGGGCATCACGAAGGGCGCGCGCGTCATGCTCTCGACGCCGCCCGCGATTGCGAGTTGGGCATCGCCGCAGCGGATGGCGCGCGCGAGTTGCCCCACGGCCTCCATCCCGGAGCCGCACAGGCGGTTCACGGTGGCACCCGGCACCTCGACGGGAAGCCCCGCGAGAAGCAGCGCCATGCGCGCCACGTTGCGGTTGTCCTCGCCCGCCTGGTTGGCGCACCCATAGATCACGTCGTCCAGCGCGGCCCAGTCCACGCCGGCGTTGCGCCGCGCGAGCTCCGCGATGGGCAGCGCGGCGAGGTCGTCCGCGCGGATCGAGGAAAGCGCGCCGGCGTAGCGGCCGAACGGCGTGCGGATGGCGTCGCAGATGAAGGCGTCATTCATGGATGTGCAGCTCCGAGGCCGCGGCGCGAAGCGCGGGCAGGAAGGTCCGGTGGAATTCGTCGAGCGGCAGGCGCGAGGCCTGCGTGCTCGCGTTGATGGCGGCGCTCACGCGCCCGCGCGCGTCCCGGACGGGCACGGCGATGGACCGCAGCCCGATCTCGAGCTCCTCGTCGACGATGGAATAGCCGTCCTCGCGCACCTTCTCGACCAGCCTTCGCAGCTGCTCGCGCGAGGTCACGGTGCGCGGCGTGTGCCGCACCGGCTGGATCGCGGTGATGTAGCGCGCGAGCTCCTCGGGCGGCAGGTCCGCGAGGAGCACGCGTCCCAGCGAGGTGCAGTAGGCGGGAAGCCGGCTCCCCACCGTGAGGTCCACCGACATGAGTCGGCGCATGGTGCGCGAGCGCGCGACGTACACGATCTCGTCGGCCTCGAGGACTGCCATCGAGGCGGATTCGTGCAGCGCTTCGCTCAGCTTGTCGAGCGCGGGCTGCGCGAGCGTGACCAGGGGCACGGAGGAAAGGTAGGAGTATCCGAGGCTCAGCACCTTCGGGCGGAGCGTGAAGGTGCGGCTTTCCACGTCGCGGCCCACATAGCCCAGCCGCTCCAGCGTGTGCAGGCAGCGGCGCACGGCCGCGCGCGGGATGTCGGTGCGCACCGAGAGCTGCGAGATCGATTGGCTGGGACGCTGCTGCGAGAAAGCCCGGAGCACCGTGAGGCCGCGCGCGAGGGACGCCATGAAGTCGGGATCGGAGGCCATGACGGGGAGCTTGTGCGATAACCGCACATCCTGTCAATAATCGCACTTGACCTCCAACGGCCTCGCCTTCACACTGGGTCCGCATACAAGAACAAGCAGTTGGAGGGGTTGCGATGCGAAGGCTCGTCCTGGCGGCGCTCATCCTCGGAGCGGCCGCCGTCCACGCACAGGAGCCGGTGAGAGTCGGCGTCGTGGCGCCTTTCTCGGGCGTGGCCGCAGATTACGGCAAGCAGATGGAAGCGGGCATGAAGGCGTGGATGGGCATCCACGGCGACACCGTGAACGGCCGCAAGATCGAGCTGCTCGTCCGCGACACGGGCGGCCCGAACCCCGAAGTCGCCAAGCGCCTCGCCCAGGAGCTGGTGGCGCGCGACAAGGTCGATTTCCTCGCAGGGTTCGGCTTCACGCCCGAGGCCATGGCGGCGGCCCCCGTCGCGACCGAATCGAAGACCCCCATGATCGTGATGAACGCCGCCTCGTCGGTGGTCACGACGCGCTCTCCTTATATAGCGCGCTTCTCGATGACGCTGCCCCAGGTCTCCGCCCCCATGGCGACCTGGGCCGCGAAGAACGGCATCAAGAAGGTGTACACGCTGGTCGCCGATTACGCGCCGGGAGTCGATGCCGAGAACCAGTTCAGGAAGACCTTCACCGAGGCCGGCGGCACCGTGGTCGATTCGGTGCGCGTGCCGTTGAAGAACCCCGACTTCGCGCCCTTCGTGCAGCGCATCAAGGATTCGAAGCCCGATGCGGTCTTCATGTTCGTGCCCGCGGGCGAGCAGAGCATCGCCTTCATGAAGGCCTTCGAGGAGCGCGGCCTCGCCAGGCAAGGCATCAAGGTGATCGCCACGGGCGACCTCACCGACGACGACGTGCTGCAGAGCATGGGCGAGCCGGTCCTGGGCGTCATCACGAGCCACCACTATTCGGCGGCGCACGACTCGCCCGAGAACAAGGCGTTCGTCGCGGCATTCAGGAAGGTGTCCGGTGGGCTCGCCCGGCCGAACTTCATGGGCGTGGGCGGCTACGACGGCATGGCCGCGATCGCCGAGGTGGTGAAGAAGGAAGGCCCCGGCCACATCGACGGCGACAAGGCCATGGAGATCCTGAAGGGGCTGAAGATGACGAGCCCTCGCGGCCCCATCGCCATCGATCCCGCCACGCGCGATATCGTGCAGACCGTGTATATTCGCCGCGTCCAGAAGGTGGGCGGCGAGTACTACAACGTGGAGTTCGACAAGTTTCCGGATGTGAAAGACCCCGGCAAGTAAACCAGGATCCTGGGAGAAAAAAAGATGAGAACGCTTCGCCTCGTTGCAGCCACCGCCGGAGCCGTCGCCTGCGGCGCCCTCGCGCAATCCGGGCCGCCTTCCGTGGTCGAGATGTACGGGACGGCGTTGCCGTTCCTCGACACCGCCGAGACGACGGGCGCCACCACGACGGTGCCCGCCAACAGGCCGAGCCAGCTCGGCGCGGCCGCCTACACGGGCGTGAACGACGCGCGCCGCCAGCGCATCTCGGTGGGCACCACGAACTGGGGCTTCCGCGGCTACGAGCAGTTGGGCCCCCAGCTTCGCGCGGTCTGGCAGCTGGAGAGCGCGTTCCAGATCGACCAGAACACCGGCCCGGGGTTGGGTGGGCGCAACTCGAAGGTAGGCCTCGCGAGCCCGGTGTGGGGCGAGGTGATGATGGGGCAGTGGGATACCCCGTACAAGTTCACGAGCCTCGCGATCAACCCGCTGCGCGGCGGATACATCTTCGACTACACGCCGATCATGGGGAACCCCGGCATGGGAGTCCCCGCGACGACCACGCAGTTCCAGCGCATCGGCGCCAAGCCGGACGCCGCCTTCGACAAGCGCATCGGCAACACCGTGCAGTACTGGTCGCCGAAGTGGGGAGGGCTTTCCTTCCGCGTGGCCACCTCGGTGGACGAGGGCGCGGGTCCTGTCGCGGGGGGGCCTGTCATCCGGCCCGACATCTGGTCGGCTGGCGTGATCTGGGATGTGGGACCCAATCTCAGCGTCCGGTACGCCTATGAGCGCCATCGCGATTATTTCGGGCTCTCGCAGCTGGGCGGCGGCGCCGCCGCCACGGCGACGAACACCTCCTCGACCGACGAGGCGAACAAGGTCGTCGCGGTCTGGCGGGTCGGCGGTTTCCGCATCGCGGCCGCGGCCGAGCAGCTCAAGTACAGCAACAACGACTCGGTCGCGGGCAACGTCGGCCAGTACAAGCGCAACTCCTACTACGTCCTGCTGGAGCAGAGCTGGGGCACGAGCACCGTGTGGGGCTCGTACGGGCGTGCCGACGACGGCAGCTGCCAGCGCGTGGGCGGCGCCAATTGCGTGAGCGACGGCCTGGGCGCCGACTACTGGGCGGCGGGCTACATCTACCACTTCTCGAAGCGCACCGACGGCTACATCACTTACTACGCGCTCACGAACAAGGAGTCGGGCCAGTACTCGGTGCAACCGGCCGTGGGCACCGCGGCCTCGATCGCCCCGGGAGCCGACATCAAGGCCTTCGGCGTGGGGCTGCTGCACGTCTTCTGAGATTGGACCCCGGGCTGTCGTCGCGAATGCGACACCCGGGCTGAGCGCTACTCCGAAACGGCGGAGGTCCCATGGGCCTTCGCCGTTTTTTCCTGAAGCTCCCGTAGCGCAGCCAGCTCCTCGGCCGTGGGCTCGCGGGTGGTCGCGAGATTCGGCGCGATCTTCAAGTCCCATCCCGTCGAGGCCTTGGCCTGCTCGACCGTGATGCCTGGATGGATCGCGACCAGCGTGAGCTCGCGCGTGATCGGGTCGGGCACGAGCACTCCCAGGTCCGTGATGACGGCGGTCGGCCCCTTGCCGCGCGCGCCGGACCTGGCGCGGGAGTCGCCGCCGTCGAGGTGGCCCACCGAGGTGAGGAAATCGAGCTTTGGCACGAACGTGCGCTTCGACTGGCGGATGATGATCCAGGTCTCGCGCGCGTTCGACGCGATCTCGGGGGCGCCGCCCGCGCCCGGCAGGCGCACCTTGGGCTTCGCGTAGTCACCGCCGATCACGGTCGTGTTGATGTTGCCGAAGCGGTCGACCTGCGCCGCGCCGAGGAACCCGACGTCCACGCGGCCGCCCTGGAGCCAGTAGCGGAAGATCTCCGGCACCGAGACCACGGTATCGGCGTGCTCGGCCAGCTCGCCGTCGCCGATCGAAAGCGGGAGCACCTCCGGCTTCGCGCCGATGGTGCCGGACTCGTAGATGAGCACGACGTCGGGCGCATGCGTGAGCCGCGCGAGGTTGGCCGCCGCGGAGGGCAGCCCGATGCCCACGAAGCACACGGTGCCGTTGGAGAGCCTGCGCGCCGCCTCGACCGTCATGATCTCGTTCGGGGTGTAGCTCATGCGGCGATCGAGGAGAGGAATTCGCGGTGGTCCCGGGTGCCGAGCACGTGCTTCTTCATCCACGCGAGGAATGTGTCGCGGTCGCGGGAGATGCCGTCCCACGCCTTGCAGAAGGCATTGTCGCGATCGTAGTAGCCGTGGGCGTAGCTTGGATGCGCGCCGCGCGGCACCTCGCAGACCGCCGCGAGGACCCAGTGGGGCAGGAAGCACGCGTTCATGGGCGCGTGGAGGTCGTCGACGATCTCCTCGACCGTCACGATGGCGCGCTTCGCGGCGAGCACCGCCTCCTTCTGGATGCCGACGATCCCCTCGATCAGCACGTTGCCCTTGCGGTCGGCGCGCTGCGCGTGGATCACGGTGACATCGGGATTGATCGCGGGCGTGGCGGCGAGCTTCTCCCCGGTGAAGGGGCAGGTGATCGCGCGGATGTCCTTGTTGTGCTTCGGCAGGTCCGATCCCACGTAGCCACGCAGCACCGAGAAGGGAAGTCCCGAAGCGCCCGCCTGGTAGCGCCCGGCCATGTCCGCGTGGCTGTGCTCGTGGATCTCGATGGGCTGCGGCCAGCCGTTCTCGATGGCGTCGCGGAAGCGGTGGATCGAGCCCACCCCGGGGTTGCCGCCCCATGAGAACGCCACGGCCTTCGCGCAGCCCATGCCGATCAGCTGGTCGTAGATGATGTCGGGGGTCATGCGCACGAGGGTCAGCCCGCGCCGGCCCTGGCGGATCACCTCGTGGCCCGCGGCGAAAGGGATGAGGTGCGTGAAGCCTTCCATGGCGACGGTCTGGCCGTCGTGCACGAAGCGCGCGACGGCGTCGGACAGCGGCATGATCGGGGGCTTCATCGGGATTCCTGCCTACGGAACGGCGTTCTTGCGACGAACGCCAATGTTAGACTTTTTTGCATGACCGGACGACGTGACTTCCTCAAGACGGCCGCGGCGGGAGTGACCGCCACCGCCGCGACGGGCGCCGCAGGCGCCGCCGCCCTCGCTCCCGGCGACCGCGTCGTCGCGCGTCCCGGCAGCGATTTCATGGTCGACGTCCTGAAGACGCTCGACCTCGAATACATCGCGACCAATCCCGGGTCGAGCTTCAGGAGCCTGCACGAATCGCTCGTGAACTACGGCGGCAACGCGAAGCCCGAGCTCCTCACCTGCATGCACGAGGAGGCCGCGGTCGCGATGGCGCACGGCTACGCCAAGGCCGCGGGCAAGCCCATGGCCGCGATCATCCATGGCACGGTGGGCGTGCAGCACGCGTCGATGGCGATCTACAACGCATGGGTGGACCGTGTGCCGCTCATGATCTTCACCGGAAACGGGCAGGACGCGACCCAGCGGCGCCCCGGCACCGAATGGAACCACGCCGTCCAGGACCCCGCGCTCCTGGTGCGCGATTTCGTGAAGTGGGACGACAATCCCGCGTCGCTCCAGCACTTCGCCGAGTCCGCCGTGCGCGCATACAAGATCGCGACGACGCCGCCCATGGAGCCGGTGCTCATCAACGCCGACATCGAGCTGCAGGAGCGCGCGGCCGGCGACGAGAGGCCCACGATCCCGAAGCTCGCGCGCTCGCGCCCGCCGCAGGGCGAGCGCGGCGCCCTTGCCGAGGCCGCGAAGTGGCTCGTGGCCGCGGACAACCCGCTCATCATCGCGGACCGCTGCGCGCGCGACGCCGAGGGCGTGGCGCTCCTCGTGCAGCTCGCCGAATCGCTCCAGGCGCCGGTGGTGGACCTGGGCGGCCGCATGAACTTCCCGTCCACGCATCCGCTCTGCCACAGCGAATCGAAGCGCAGGCTCGTGCGCGACGCGGACGTGGTGCTGCTCCTCGAGGTCGCCGATCCCTATGGGCAGTTCAACTCGCTCTCCGATCCCCATCACGAGCTCAGGTTCCTCGGGCGCAAGGACGCGCGCGTGGTGAACCTCTCGCTGCAGGACGTGTTCATCCGCTCGAACTACCAGGACTTCCAGCGCTATTTCGCCGCCGACCTCGCGGTGAACGGCGACGCGCAGGCGAGCCTTCCGGCGCTGATCGAGGAGGTGAAGCGCGTGGCCGAGGGCCGGTCGTTCGAGGCGCGCGGCGCGAAGTTTCGCGAAGAGCACGCGAAGGAGGCGAAGCGGGCGCGCGAGGAGGCGGCCATAGGCTGGGACCTTGCGCCCGTCACCACCGCGCGCCTGGCCGCCGAGACGTGGAACGCCATCAAGGGCGAGCCGTGGTCGCTCGCGGTGAGCGATCGCATCCCGTGGGCGCGACGTCTTTGGCCCGCGAGCGAATACCACCACATGCTGGGCGGCTCCGGTGCGCAGGGCGTGGGCTATGCGGCGCCCGGCGCGCTCGGCGTGGCGCTCGCCAACAAGACGCGCGGGCGCTTCACCGTCACCTTCCAGCCCGACGGCGACCTCATGTACTCGCCGGGCGTGCTGTGGACGGCCGCCCACCATCGCATCCCGATCCTCTACGTGATGCACAACAACCGCGCGTACCACCAGGAAGTCATGCACGTGCAGCGCATGACGGCGCTTCACGATCGCGACCCGAGAGGCGCGCGCATCGGCACGGTGATCGAGGATCCGGCCATCGACTTCGCGAAGCTCGCGCAATCCATGGGCGTGTGGGCCGAGGGGCCGATCGACGATCCCTCGAAGCTCGGTCCGGCGCTCGCGCGCGCGGTGGCGGCGGTGAAGCAGGGCGGCCCCGCGCTCCTCGACGTGGTCTGCCAGGGGCGCTAAATCGGGGACAGACCACGTTTTTCCCGCGCGGAACACACGCTCGGTAAGAGGAAAACGTGGTCTGTCCCCGATTTACGGGATTGCAGCCTACTTCAAGAGGGCGGGAAGCGACTTCGAAGTGGCGGGTTGCGAGACCAGGTACGCGTAGATGTCCGCGAGGTCGCGCTCGTCCACGAACTTCGCGGAATAGCGCGGCATCTGCTCGCGCGGATGGCGCACCTGCTGCACGAAGCCTTCCCAGGGGAACACGTTCGGCGCGATGCGTGGCCCGGAGCCGCGGTCGCCACCCTGTCCCGCCGTGCCGTGGCACGTGTAGCACATGTCGTGCGTGAAGAGCGCCTTGCCGCGCACGGCGTCGCCGGCCGGCGCCTCGGCATGCGCGCAAAGCATCGCGGCGGTGGCAAATGCGATCGGGATTCGCATGGTGCTTTGAGTATACTCAAGCGATGCCAGTCGGGCGCAACGATCCGTGCCCCTGCGGCAGCGGCCGCAAGTACAAGAAGTGCCATGGCGCGGTGATCGCGATCGCGGCGGTCCCCGCTCGCGCCTGCGGTGAATGCACCGCTTGCTGCGACGGCTGGGTGGCCGGCGTGGTCGAAGGCTACGAGATGAAGCCGGGCGTTCCCTGCCACTTCCGCGGCGAGGGCTGCTGCACGATCTACGAGCGACGCCCGAAGGAACCGTGCCGCGACTTCATGTGCGGATGGATCCTGCCGCAAAGCCCGTTCCCCGAGGATTGGCGCCCCGACAAGCTGGGCGTCATGGTGATCCCGATGCGCTGGCGTGGGCGCGATGCCTACGTGCTGCGCTCGTCGGGGCGCGATCCCGACGACGCGCTGGTCGCCTGGATGCAGGGACTTTCCGCGCGCACCGGCAGCCCGTTCTTCTACGAGCGCGGGGGCGAGCGTTTCGGCTTCGGGCCGCCGGAATTCCAGGCGGAGATGGCCGAGCGCGTCGCGCGCGGCGAAAGACTCTGGGGATGATGGGAGCGAGGCGATGGCCGACACGATCGACATGAAGGTGAACGGGCGCGCGGTGCGCGTGGGGGCCGAGCCCGCCACGCCGCTGCTCTATGTGTTGCGCAACGACCTGGGCCTCGCGGGCCCGCGCTTCGGCTGCGGCCTGGGCCAATGCGGCGCGTGCACGGTGCACATGGACGGTACGGCGATCCGCTCGTGCGCGATGCCGGTGGCTTCGGCGCGCGGGACCTCGATCACGACGCTCGAGGGACTCGCCGCGCAGGATGGCACGCTGCACGTGGTCCAGCAGGCTTTCATCGACGAGCAGGCCGCGCAGTGCGGCTATTGCATCAACGGCTGGATCATGAGCGCGGCGGCGCTCCTGCGCGACAACCCGAAAGCGACCGAGGAGGAAATCCGCCGCGGCCTGGCGGGACTCAAGTGCCGCTGCGGCACCCACATGGCGATCCTGCGCGCGGTGAAGCTCGCCCAGTCGCGCATGGCGAAGGCGGAGGAGGGATCATGCAAAGACGCGAATTCCTGAAGGCGGGCGGCGCGCTGGTGGTTTCCTTCGGCCTGCCACGGGCCGCGGCGGCATCCTGGCCCGCGAGCCTCGACGCCAAGGCGCTCGACTCGTGGATCCGCGTGGGCGCCGACGGAGCCGTCACCGCTTCGGTCGGCAAGATCGAGGCGGGCATGGGCATCTCCACGTCCTTCACGCAGATCGTGGCCGAGGAGCTCGACGTGCCCCTGGACCGCGTGACGCTCGTGATGGGCGACACGGCGACCACCGTGGACCAGCGCGGCACGGGCGGGTCCAACGGCATCCAGGAGGGCGGCGCGGCGCTGCGCGCGGCGGGTGCCGAAGCGCGCGCGGCCTTGCTCTCGCTTGGCGCGGAGCGGCTGGGCGCGAACGTGGAAGCGTTGAGCGCGAAAGATGGCATCGTTTTCGTCGCCGCGGATCCGGCGCGGCGCGTGTCCTACGGCGAACTTGTCGGCGGCCGGCGCTTCGAGCTCCAGGTGTCGGGCAAGGCGAAGCCCAAGGACCCGCGCGACTACACCGTCGCGGGAAAGGCCGTGCCGCGCCTGGACATCCCCGCGAAGGTATCGGCGCGCTACCGCTACATCACGGACTTCAGCGTGCCGGGCATGTTGCATGCGCGCGTGATTCGCCCGCCCGAGGCCGGCGCGAAGGTCGTGGAAGTCGGCCCGCGCCCCGCGATCTCCGGCCTGGTCCAGGTGGTCCGGCGCGGCGATCTCGTGGCCGTCGTGTGCGAGCGCGAGGAGCAGGCGATCGAAGCGGCGCGCGCGCTCGACGTGAAATGGTCTTCGCCCGCGCCGATGTTCTGGGCCGGCTATGACGAGCTCTACGACCACCTGCGGCGCGAGAATCCGAAATCCACGCAATCACGGCCCGCGAAGGGCGACGTCGATGGGGCGATGGCGCTCGCCGCGCGCGCGGTCGAGGCGCGCTACGAGTATCCATTCCAGTCCCATGCCTCGATGGCGCCCGGCTGTGCGGTCGCCGACGTGCACGGCGGCAAGGCCCAGGTCTGGTCGGGCGGACAGAAGCCGTATCCGCTGCGCCACGCGCTCGCCGAGCTCCTCGAGATGCCTGTCGGGGACGTTCGCGTCACGTGGATCGCGGGGCCGGGCTCCTACGGCATGAACGACGCCGACGACGCGGCGGCCGACGCAGCGCTCGTCTCGAAGCTCGTGGGCCGCCCGGTGCGTGTCCAGTACATGCGTGCCGAAGGAACGGGGTGGGATCCCAAGGGTCCGCCGGTCGCGTTTCGCATGCGCGGCGGGCTGGACACCTCGGGCAAGGTATTCGCCTGGGACTACGAAGCGCGCGGCTTTTCGGGCCGCGTGCGCAACAACGGCACCGAGCGGGCCGGCGACACGCTCGCGGGGCAGCTCACGGGACCATTC
>DATBEA010000131.1:0-6639 GCA_036276215.1 Usitatibacter sp. | reverse complement strand
CGAGCGAGCTCGGCCACCTTGTAGGCGGCGATGCCGCCGGTGACGCCGAGCAGCACGCGTCGATTCAAGACCTTGTCCATAAAGATATTTTACCCACTCCTGAGGCTCGCATGTCGATGGCCGGGTGGCCGCTTGCCGAGCGGCCGCGAGAAAGATTGCTGGCGCAGGGACCGCAGGCGCTATCGGACGCGGAGCTGGTCGCGCTCTTCCTCGGAACCGGCGTGCGCGGGAAGAGCGCGCTGGACGTGGCCCGCGAGCTGCTTGCCCGCTTCGGCCGCCTTTCGCGCCTGCTTTCCGCCACGCAGCGCGACCTCGACGCGGTGCCCGGCGTGGGCCCGGCCAAGTACGCGCAGATCGCCGCGGTGATGGAGCTCGCGCGCCGCGCGCTCGCCGAGGAGATGCGCTCGCGCGACAGCCTCGCCTCGCCCGCGGCGGTGCGCGGCTACCTGCGGCTTCGCATGCAGGACCTGCCCCACGAGTGCTTCTACTGCGTGTGCCTTGACGCGCAGAACCGGGTGATCGTGGCCGACGAGCTCTTCCGCGGCACGCTCACGCAGACTTCGGTCTACCCGCGCGAAGTGGTCAAGCACGCGCTCGCGCACAACGCGGCCTCGGTGATCCTCGCGCACAACCATCCGTCGGGCGTGGCCGAGCCGAGCGTGCAGGACCAGGCCCTCACCCGGACGCTTGCCGAGGCGCTGGGGCTCGTGGACGTGAGGGTGCTCGATCATTTCATCGTGGCGCCGGGCGCTTGTCTTTCCTTTGCGGAGCGTGGGCTCATGTAGTGCATCCGGACCACGGCCGGGCATTCCGGCGTTTCACGCCGCGCGGCCACGATATCGCGAGCCCAACACTGCCCGCGGCCATGTTGCTTCGTATCGCCTGTTTCCTCGCCTGCCTGGCGGCTGCTCTTTGCAATGCGCAAGGCGTCATCGCCACTGCCACGACGCCGGATGCCGCGGACGTCGCGGTCAATCCGCGCACGCATGCGATCTACGTCGCCGGTGACAGCAACAACGTGGTGTACGTGATTAACCCGGCGACCTTCGCGGTGCGTGCGGTGCCCACCGGCCGCGGCCCGCAATATCTCGCCATCGATTCGGCCACCAACCGCATCTACGTGAGCAATGAGCGGGATGCCTCGCTCTCGATCATCGATGGCGTCACCCTCGCGGTCACGACGCTGCCGATCGGCGGCTCGGGTCCGATCGCCGTCGACGAAGCGGCGGATCGCGCGTACGTCATGCGCCGCGGCAACAACGGCGAGGTCACCGTGCTCGACGGCGCGGGCGCCTGGTGGTACGCGATCGATACGGGCTCGTACGTGCCGCAGTACATGGCGCTCGATTCGGCGGCGCATCGCCTCTTCGTGTCCCATTCGGTTTCAGGGGACGTGCGCTCGATCGACCTCACGTCCGCCTCGGACACCCCGCCCACCGTGAGCATCCAGGTCGCCGGGCAACCGACGTACCTGGCGCTCGATGCGGGCGCGCATCGGCTCTACGTCGAGAGCAACGACGCCCGCGAGCCCCTCGTGGCCATCGACACGGCGAATAGCGCGAAGCTCGCCTCCATCACGACACCGGGGCACTCGGGCGAGCCCAACGGCGTGGCGATCAACCCGGCCACGCATCGCGTGTACGCCGCCTTCGGCAGCGAGGTGGTGGTCGTCGATCCACCGGGTGACGTCGTGGGGTATGTCGAGACGGGGCCGATCGCCAACCTCGTGGCCGATCCGGGCCTGAACAAGGTCTACGGCGTGGCCGACAACGCGCTCGTGGTCATCGATGGCGCCACGAACGCCGTGACGCAGGTCCCGCTCCCGGACTTCGCGTGGGCGCTGGCGCTGGATCCGGGTACGCACCGGCTATTCGCCGCCGGCGACACGACCGCGATCATCGATGCGACCTCGGGGACGGGCTCGGTCCTTCCGCCGGCTTTCGCCGACAACGTGCAGGGGCTCTGGTGGGCCGCGCCCGCGGGCGCCGAGCCCGATTGGGGCATCGAGATCGCGCAGCAGGGCAACACGCTGATGGCCGGATGGTTCACCTACGATACCGATGGCAGCGCGTTGTGGCTCATCATTCCCAATGCCGTGAACACCGGGGGCAACACCTATTCGGGAAGCGTCTATCGCACGACCGGCCCGCCCTTCACCGGCGCGTTCGATCCCACGAAGGTGGCGGCCACGCCGGTGGGCATCGCGACCTTCAGCTTCACCGATGGCGACAACGGCACGTTCTCCGCGAGCATCGGGGGCGCCCAGGTCGGCAAGCCGATCACCCGCCAGGTCTTCGGGCCCGTGCCCGCATGCACCGCCGGCGGATTTCCCGGCCCGCAGCCCAACTACACGGACATCTGGTGGGAGAGCCCCGCGGGCAGTGAATCCGGATGGGGCCTTTTCATCACGCACCAGGGCGACAACCTGTTCATCGCGTGGTTTACGTACGACGTGGATGGGCGGCCGCTCTGGCTGGTGGGCTCGAACATCGCGAAGACCGGCAACGGCAGCTATTCCGGCGCGCTCTACCAGACGCGGGGCCCCGCCTGGAATGCGGTGCCGTGGAACGGCGCGGCCGCATCGGTCCAGCCCGTGGGATCCGCCACCCTGGTATTCAGCGATCCATCGAACGCCACGTTCACTTATTCGGCACTGGGCGCCAGCGGCTCCAAGTCCTTGACGCGTGAGGCTTTTTCCGCGCCCGCGACCGTCTGCCGCTAGCCGCCCGGCAGTTGCGGCGAAGGCTTCCTCGCTGCTATAATCTAAGACGTTGATTTCGCCTCGATTTCGTTAGAGAGAAAACCCATGTCTCGCGTCTGCCAAGTGACGGGGAAGGCCCCCCGAGTCGGACACCACGTGTCCCACGCCAACAACAAGACCAAGCGCCGCTACCTTCCGAACCTGCAGTACCGCAAGTTCTGGGTCGAGGGCGAAAACCGCTGGGTGAAGATGCGCCTCACCAGCGCCGGCCTTCGCCTCATCGACAAGAAGGGCATCGATGTCGTGCTGGCGGACATGCGTGCCCGCGGCGAAAAGGTCTGAGGTAAACCATGCGCGAAAAAATCAAGCTCGAGTCGTCGGCCGGAACCGGCCACTTCTACACCACCACGAAGAACAAGCGGACGATGCCCGACAAGATGGAGATCAAGAAGTACGATCCCGTCGCGCGCAAGCACGTCACCTACAAAGAGACGAAGATAAAATAGCGCTCGACGACACGTAGCACCCCAAATGAAAAGCCCCGCCGCAGCGGGGCTTTTTCATTGGAACGCCAGCGTCACTTCTGCTTCGCGATGACGTCGTCCTTGATCTTGTCGTAGACGGACTGCGAAAGGATCTTCTTCTGGACCAGCTCGTCTTTCCCCTTGTACGGGCGGCCCTTCACGATCGCCTTGGAGCGAGCCTCGCCGATGCCGGGCAGGGTGGCGAGCTCCTTTTCCGACGCGGAGTTGATGTCGATCTTCTCGGTCTTCTTGGCGTCTGCGGCGGGCGCGGCCGGCTTCGTCGAATCGGCTGCCGGCTTGGTCGCCGCGGGCTTGGCGGCATCGGCGGGCTTCTTGGCCGGCGCCTGGGCGAACGCGATCCCGGTCGAGGCGAGCGCGACGGCCAGCAGGGCGAGAATCTTCTTCATGTGCTTCCTCCTCTTGTTGGGTGGGTATGGCGGCGCCAAGTGTAATGGGTAATGAAAAACCCCGCCGGAGCGGGGTTTTTTTTCGCCGGGACTTCGCGAGCTGCTATGCGTAGCAGCGAAGGCGGCGCGAGAAGGTGACGAGCGGCGGCACGCCGCTTTGCTCGGCGCGCTCGCACCAGTCCTTCAACTGGCCCACGAGCTGCTCGGTGCTGAGCGTGGAGCGCTCCCAGAGGCGCGAGAGCTCCTGGCGCATCGAGGCCGTGGTCTCCAGCAGCGGGCTCGAGGCGAGCACGGCGCCGACCTTGTCGCACTTGGGCAGGTCGCGCGCGTCGCTGTGCAGCCACTTGCGCAGCGTCTTGAGCGCCGCGATGTCGTGGCCCTTGGCGCGCAGCGCGGCCAGCTCCACGGAGCAGCCCTGCTTCATGGATTTCGCGTAGTTGGCGAGCACGTCGTAGCGGTGCGCGATGACGGCCTGGAGCGTGGCCGCATCCACCTCGAACTTCGACGGGTCGAGCTTCACCTTCGGCGCGACCTTGCGCACCGTGGCGAGGCCGAGCGCGGAAAGCGTCTGGATGTAGAGCCAGCCCAGGTCGAACTCGTACCAGCGCTGCGAGAACTTGGCCGAGGTCGGGTAGGCGTGGTGGTTGTTGTGCAGCTCCTCGCCGCCGATCCACGCGGCGATCGGGGTCATGTTGGTGCTGGCATCCTCGGTCACGAAGTTGCGGTAGCCCCACCAGTGGCCAAGGCCGTTGATGACGCCGGCGGCCCAGAACGGGATCCACAGCATCTGCACGCCCCAGATGATCGCCCCGGGAATCGCGCCGAAAAGGAGGATGTCGACCGTGAGCGTGATCACGATGCCCCACTTGTTGAGCGGGGTATAGACGTTGCGCTCGAGCCAGTCGTCCGGCGTGCCATGGCCGTAGCGGGTCATGGTCTCGGGCTTGTGCGACTCCTTCACGTAGAGCACGACGCCGCCCCACAGCACGCGGTTGATCCCGAGCACCTGCGGGCTGTGCGGATCGTCCTCGGTCTCGCACTTCGCGTGGTGCTTGCGGTGGATCGCGGCCCACTCCTTGGTGATCATGCCCGTCGTGAGCCACAGCCAGAGGCGGAAGAAATGGCCGACGATCGGATGCACGTCGAGCGCCCGGTGGGCCTGGCAGCGGTGCAGGTACACCGTCACGCCGGCGATGGTGATCTGGACCAGCACGAGGCCGGCGAGGAGATCACCCCACCAGGGAAGGTTCAGGAGGCCTGAGAACATAGGGTCAGTTTGCGCCTTTGGATAGTCTTATGTTGGGACGTTCGGCGGGGATTGTACCCCGCCCCTACCCCGGGGGGCCGGTTTCCCGGAAAAATAGTCCTAAGCTACTGATTTAGCGCTTGTTTCAGGGGTTTCAGGCGTAGCAATGACGCGTACGTCGCGGCGTGCGTAGGGAAGGGTGATTCCCGCTTCCCGATACCCTTGGACAACCTCCTTCAGGATATCGCTCCGCAGGTCGCCTTCCCCCACGGAGGGATCCGAGATCCAGACCGTGAGCTCGAGGTCCACCCCGTTGGGCCCGAGCTGCTTCACCCGGGCCACGGAGGGGGGCTGGGCGATGACCCGCTTGTGGCCCCCGGCGATCTGCGCCAGCAGGTCGCAGGCCCGCTGGATGTCGCTCTCGTAGGCCACCGTCACAGGGATCACCATCGAGACCTTCGGGTCGCTGTAGGTGTGGTGGCTCACGCTCTGGGTGATGAGGAGCTCGTTGGGGATGATCGACTCCACCCCGTCGGCGCCCTTGATCACCGTGTAGCGCGACTCGATCGCCGTCACCTCGCCGCGGCGCCCGTCCACGGTGACCACGTCGCCGATGCGAAGGCTGCGGTCGAGCAGCACGATGAAGCCGCTCACGTAGTTGCTCGCGACCTTCTGCAGGCCGAAGCCCAGCCCCACGCCCAGCGCGCCGCTGAAGATGGAGAGCGTGGTCACGTCGATGCCCGCGAAGGGCAGCGCCACGAAGATCGCGACCAGGATCGTCGTGATGCGCACCACCTTGCCCACCACGACGCGCGTGGTCGCCTGGACGGACTTCGCGGCCATCATGCGGGTCTCGGTCACGCTCGAGATCCAGAGCGCCAGCGTGATGGCGATGAAGAGCGCCGCGAAGGCGCGCATCACGTCGAGGAGCGTGACCTCCTGCTTGTTCTTGCCCACCACGACGCCGTGCGCGTCGAGGGAGGAGAGCACCTCGGGAAGCAGGCCGATCAGGTGCAGGATCACGAGGAGCCATGCGACGAAGACCACGGCGCGGATGATCGCGCGCTGGAAGCCGCCCTCGGGAAGGACGTGCCCCAGGATGTAGCTCGCGGCGCGGATGACCGTGAAGGCGAGGAGGAGCGAGAGCACCACTTCCATCGGCCCCGTGTCCGTGTCCTGGAACGCCGAGATGACGGTCTTCGCGAGCCAGACGAAGAGGAGCGAAAGCAGCGGGAAGGCCACGCGCTCGAAGTCGCCCCTGCCGAACTTCCAGCGCGGGTTGGCCGGGACGCGGGCGCAGACGGCGCGAGCCACCATCCAGGCGAGCCCGATGCCGGCCGCCGCCAAGGCGGCCTGCACGACCAGGTCGCCGGGCGTGCTCGCCTCGATCACCGCGTCGATGGACCGCTTGATGGGGGAAAGGTCGAAATCGAAAAACATGCCGCGATTCTAACGGCGCCGCTGCATCACCGCCGCGAAGAACCCGTCCGTATCGTGGACATGCGGGTACAGATGGAGGAACTCGCCGATGCCGGGCACCTTCAGGCCCTGGTGCTCGAGCACGTCATGCGCGGACACGCGCTCGAAATCGGCGTGCGCGGCGAGGAACTCGCTCACGATGTCCTCGTTCTCTTCGGCGAGCAGGCTGCAGGTGCCGTACACGAGGCGCCCCCCCGGCTTCACGAGCGAGGCGGCCGATGCGAGGATGGCGCGCTGCTTCACGTTGAGCTCGGCCAGCGCCGCCTCGTCCTGGCGCGCCTT
>DATBEA010000130.1:0-3927 GCA_036276215.1 Usitatibacter sp. | reverse complement strand
GTGCCCTCGCCATTTCCGCAAATGACGGCGCCGGCACAATGTGATGCCAGAAGACGGTTTGCTGCGCGGAGGGAGCGTGGCTGGCATCCATTGATGCTCGGGCTCGACCGTCACTTGCGAAAAGCTCGGCGTCCTCCAAGGTTCCCGAAAGCGACCAGCGCTCCCTGGACCTTCGATGGACCTTCGATTCCGGGACTACCGCTTCTTCGCCGAGCTCACGTCGTATGCGTCCGGGCTGGTCGGGATCGCATTGCCCTGCCTGTCGTAGATCGCCGTGGGCACGTTGGACGGCTTCTTCGGCTCCGCGGGCGGCTTGGGCGGCTTCGGTGCGGCCGGTTTCTTCGGGGCCTGCTGCTTCTTCGCGGCGTGTTTCTTCGCGGGCGCCGCCTTGCCGGTCGTGTCGAGCTTCTGGGGCTGGACGACCCGCGGCAGGTCGGGGGTGTCCGGCGTCGCGCTGGCCGGAGCCTGCGCGAAGAGCGCGAGGGGGGCGGCCGCGGCGATAAGCGCGGCAAATGACCTCAATCCCATGCTTCCTCCTCAGGCGTTGCGCGAGCGGGCCGCCTTCTCGTTGCTTCGGCGGTCCTGGATGTAGATGTTGAAGAGCAGCCACACGCCTCCCGCCGCCGCGGCGAGGAAGCAGATGATGGCGAGCCCGGGATAGCCCCAGAAGCGCCAGCTCGTCTCCACGCGCATCATGAGCGACGCGCCCACGATGAGGGAAGCGAGAATCAATCCGGAGGTCACGCGGTTTGCGATCTTCTGCAGGCCCTCCATGAAGAGCCCCGCGTCGGTCACGCGCACCTTCACCTCGAGGTCCTTCCCGGTCACGGCGTCCATCAGCTTGTTCAGCCGCCCCGGCAGGCCCGCCACGAACTCCTTCATCTCGAGGACGGTGGCGAGGATGCTGCCCTGGGTCGCGTCCTTCTTCACGCGCTGCGACATGATCTTCGCCACGTTGCGGCGGATCGCGGCGTTGGGATCGAAGTTGGGGTCGAGGAGCTTGCCCGCCTCGTCCAGCTGCAGCAGCGTCTTGGCGAGGAGGGTGAGCTCGCTGGGCACGAAGATGCCGAAGTCCGCGGCCGCCGCCGTGAGCTTGAGCAGCGTGCGGCCCACGTCGATCTGCTCGAGCGAGCGGTCGTGCTCGTCCACGACGACCTTGGCGACCGTCTTGGCGAACCCGGCGGCGTCGTAGCCCTCGACCGTGTCGCTGATGTTCACCACGGTCGCCGCCGCGTCCTCGCCCTTGCCCTCGCTCACCGCGATGAGGATCTTCAGCAGGCTCGCCTGCATGGCGGGGGTCGTATGGCCCACCATGCCCAGGTCGAGGAGCGCGATGCATCCGTCGTCGGTGATGAAGATGTTCCCGGGATGGGGATCTGCGTGGAAGAGCCCGTCCACGAGCACCTGCTTGAGGTAGGCCTCGAAGAGCTCTTCGGCGAGGCCCTCGCCGTCGATCTCGATGCGAACAACGGGCGAGAGCTTCGTGATCTTGGTGCCGCTCACGTGCTCCATGGTGAGCACGTGGCGGGTGCAATAGTCGCGGATGGGCTGCGGGATGCGGATGCGCGGATAGCGCTCGAGGTTGCGGCCGACGGACTCGAGGTTCTGCGCTTCGCGCTCGTAATTGAGCTCGCGGTTGATGGAAAGGCGCAGCTCCTCGACCATCGCGGCGAAGCGGTGGCGCCGGCCGACCTCCGTGTGCGCGTCGAGGAATTCCGCGATGCCCGCGATCACCTCGAAGTCGTCGGCGACCTGCTTCTCGACGCCGGGACGCTGCACCTTCACCACGACCTCGCGCCCGTCGCGAAGCGCCGCGGCGTGCACCTGGCCCAGGGATGCCGCGGCGATGGGCTCGGGATCGAATCGCGCGAAGGCCTTCGAGATGCGCACCTGCAGCTCTTCCTGCACGATGCGCTCGACGTCCGCGTAGGGAAAAGGCTTCACGTCGTCCTGCAGGCGCGAGAGCGACTCGAGGTACGCGTCGGGCAGCAGGTCGGGACGGCTCGACAGGACCTGCCCCACCTTCACGAAGGTGGGGCCCATGGCCTCGAGGTCGTCGGCGAGCTGCGCGGGCAGCTCGGCCTCCCCGGGGGTGGGCTCCTTCACGGTTGCGTCGTCCTCGATCCCCATCTGGGTCACGAGGTCGGAGCGGCCGTATTTCCAGAGGAGCCTGGCGATCTGCTTGTAGCGCTGGAGGTGGCGGGCGTCGATTTTCATCGACGATCAGACACCCCCTTGCCGTGCTGATTCCCCAAAGGCAAAGCCCCGCGGCGCGGGGCTTTGTCGGTCAACGGCGGGGCCCGCTGTCAGTAGTAATACCGCGGCCGGTAATAGCGCGGGTAGTAGTAGCGCGGCGCGTAGTACGCGGGCGCCGCGGCGTAGTACCTCGGCGCCGGGGCGTAGTAGGGAGCCGGCGCCGAGTAGTACTGGGGCGCGGGGGCATACGCGGGGGCGGGAGCGTACGAAGACGGTCCCGGCTCGTACGCCGCGGGCGGGGCGTTGTAGTACGGGTGCGGTGCGCCGTACCCGGGCGGCGGCCCGTAGTAGGCCGGCGGATAGTAGTACGGCTGCGATCCCACGGCAGCCCCGATCACCGCGCCCACGGCGGCACCGGGCGGCCCTCCGATGGCGGCGCCGATTCCGCCGCCCACGATCGCTCCGGCGACAGGGTCGGCCGAAGCCTGGGTCGAAAAGGCTGCCGCGGCCGTTGCCAGGCTGGCCGCCGCGATCCAAATGGTCGTTCCGCGCATCGTTTCCTCCTTGTGCCGCAGGATGTAATCCAGTTTCGATTGTAGAGCAAGAGAGGCACTTTTCCCCAATGCGGCAGAATTGCGCCATGGCATACCCAAACGTCGGAGCCCGCGCTTTGGTTGACGCGCTCAAGGCGGCCGGAATCACCCGGGTTTTCACCCTTTCGGGCAACCACGTGATGCCGGTCTTCGACGCCGCCCTCGACGCGGGGCTCGAGCTCATCCACGTGCGCCACGAGGCCGCCGCGGTCCACATGGCGGATGCCTGGGGACGGCTCACGGGCCAGCCGGGCGTGGCCCTGGTCACCGGCGGGCCGGGCCATGCGAATGCGATCGGCGCGCTCTACACGGCGATGATGGCCGATTCGCCCGTGGTGCTCCTCTCGGGTCACGCACCGCGGCAGGAGTTGGGCAAGGGCGCGTTCCAGGAAATGGCGCAGGCCGAGCTCGCGGCGCCGCTCACGAAGGCGTCCTGGACCAGCGGCTCGCCCGAGGGCGTGGCTTACGACACGCGGCGCGCGCTTCGCCTCGCCATGGCCGGAAGGCCCGGGCCGGTCGCGTTGAGCCTTCCGACCGACTGCCTCGAGGGCACGGTGGCGGGCAGCGTGGCCGAAGAATCGATGGCCGGAACGCCCGTGCTCGATTTCGATTCCGCCCAAGCGCTCGCGTGGCTTCGCGGTGCGGCGCGACCGCTCGTCATCACGGGCCCCGTCACGATGACGCGCCGTGGGCGCGAGGCGCGCGTGGCCCTCGAGGTCGCGCTCGGCATCCCCGTGGTGGGAATGGAGAGCCCGCGCGGCATCGCCGATCCCGCGCTGGGCGCCTTCGCCGAGATGCTCGCGCGCGCCGATCGCGTGCTGCTCGTGGGCAAGCGCCGCGACTTCACGCTGCGCTTCGGAAAGCCGCCCGCGTTCGCCGCGGACCACGAGGCGCGCGAGGTCTGCCGCGAGGGCGATGCGCTCGCCGCGCTCGCTTCGCTCGCACGCGAAGCCTCGCGCGAGGGGCCCGTGAAGGGCGGCTGGCTCGCCGAGATGCATGCGGCGATCTCGTTTCGCCCCGCATCCTGGGACCATGCCGCCAGCGCGATCGCCGGGCGCATGCATCCGGTGCAGGCGTTGCGCCCGCTGCAGGCGCTGCTCGATTCGCATCCCGATTCGGTCTTCGTTTCCGACGGCGG
>DATBEA010000129.1:0-7069 GCA_036276215.1 Usitatibacter sp. | reverse complement strand
GATCTGCGACAGGAACCACGGGTCGATCCGCGTGTAGCCGTGGATCTCCTCGAGCGACATGCCGACGCCGAACGCGTCGGCGACGTACCAGAGGCGCTCGCCGCGCGGGTACGCGAGCTCGTCCTCGATCTTGTCCATGTCGACGGACTTGAGGTTGAAGCCATCCACGCCCGTCTCCAGCCCGCGCAGCGCCTTCTGCAGCGACTCCTGGAAGTTGCGCCCGATCGCCATCACCTCGCCCACGCTCTTCATCTGCGTGGTGAGCCGGTCGTCGGCCTGGGGAAACTTCTCGAAGGCGAAGCGTGGGACCTTCGTGACCACGTAGTCGATGCTGGGCTCGAAGGAGGCCGGCGTGGCCCCGCCGGTGATGTCGTTCTTCAATTCGTCGAGCGTGTAGCCCACGGCGAGCTTGGCGGCGATCTTGGCGATCGGGAAGCCCGTGGCCTTCGAGGCGAGCGCCGAGGAGCGCGACACCCGCGGGTTCATCTCGATGATGACCATGCGCCCGTCGTCCGGGTTGATCGCGAACTGCACGTTCGAGCCGCCGGTCTCCACCCCGATCTCGCGCAGGCACGCGATCGAGGCGTTGCGCATGATCTGGTATTCCTTGTCGGTGAGCGTCTGCGCGGGCGCCACGGTGATGGAATCGCCCGTGTGCACGCCCATGGGGTCGAGGTTCTCGATGGAGCAGATGATGATGCAGTTGTCGCGCTTGTCGCGCACGACCTCCATCTCGAACTCCTTCCAGCCGATCACGCTCTCCTCGATGAGGAGCTCCTTCGTGGGAGACGCGTCGAGGCCGCGGTTGCAGATGGTCTCGAACTCCTCCTCGTTGTAGGCGATGCCCCCGCCCGTGCCGCCCAGCGTGAAGGACGGGCGGATGATCGTGGGGAACCCGACCATCGCCTGGACCTGCTTGGCCTCCTCGAGCGAATGCGCGAGGGCCGAGCGCGGCGACGCGAGCCCGATCTTGGCCATCGCGTTCTTGAACTTCTCGCGGTCCTCGGCCTTGTCGATCGCTTCCTTCTTCGCGCCGATCATCTCGACCGCGAACTTGTCGAGCACGCCCTCGCGCGCGAGGTCGAGCGCGCAGTTCAACGCCGTCTGGCCGCCCATCGTGGGCAGCAGCGCGTCGGGACGCTCCTTCTCGATGATCCGCGCCACCATGCGCCACGTGATGGGCTCGAGGTAGGTGACGTCGGCCATCTCGGGGTCGGTCATGATCGTCGCGGGGTTCGAGTTCACGAGGATCACGCGGTAGCCCTCGTCCCTCAGCGCCTTGCACGCCTGGGCGCCCGAGTAGTCGAACTCGCACGCCTGGCCGATCACGATCGGGCCCGCGCCGATGATGAGGATGGACTTGATGTCGGAACGCTTAGGCATTCTTCTTCTTGTCCATCATTCCCACGAACCGGTCGAACAGGTACGCCATCTCGTGCGGGCCGGGGCTCGCCTCGGGGTGGCCCTGGAAGCTGTAGGCCGGCTTGTCGGTGTACTCGATGCCCTGCAGCGAGCCGTCGAAGAGCGAGCGGTGCGTGGGCTTCACGTTGGGCGGGAGCGTGGCCTCGTCCACCGCGAAGCCATGGTTCTGGCTCGTGATGAAGACGCGGCCGCTCGCGAGGTCCTGGACCGGGTGGTTCGCGCCGTGGTGGCCGAACTTCATCTTCACCGTCCTCGCGCCCGCGGCGAGGCCCAGGAGCTGGTGGCCCAGGCAGATGCCGAAGACGGGCGTGCCCGTGCCGACGATCTCGCGGATCGCCTCGATCGCGTACGTGCAGGGCTCCGGGTCGCCCGGGCCGTTGGACAGAAACACGCCGTCGGGCTTCAACGCGAGCGCTTCCTTCGCCTTCGCGGTGGCGGGGAGCACCGTGACCTTGCAGCCGCGCTCGGCGAGATTTCGAAGGATGTTGTGCTTCACGCCGTAGTCGAAGGCGACCACGTGCAATCTGGCGGGCGCGTCGGGCTTGTAGCCGGTGCCCAGGGCCCAGAGGCTGCCGTTCCAGTCGTAGGCCTTGCTCGCGCTCACGACCTTCGCCAGGTCCTGGCCCGCCATCGAGGGCGCGGCCCTGGCGGCGGCGAGCGCCGCCTTCTCGTCGATCTCTCCTGCGTGGATGCAGCCGTTCTGCGCACCCTTCGTGCGGAGGATCCGCGTCAACCGGCGCGTGTCGATGTCGGCGATCGCGACGATCGAGTTGCGCTTCAGGTACGTGGAGAGGTCTTCCTTGTGGCGCCAGCTCGACGCCACCAGCGGGAGGTCGCGGATGATGAGGCCCGCCGCATAGACGCTGCGCGACTCGGCATCTTCGGGATTGGCGCCGACGTTGCCGATATGGGGATACGTGAGGGTGACGACCTGCCCGGCATACGAGGGATCGGTGAGGATCTCCTGGTAGCCCGTCATCGCGGTGTTGAAGACCACCTCGCCGGTGGTCGTGCCCAGGAACCCGACACTGCATCCACGAAAAACGCTCCCGTCGGCTAAGACGAGGACGGCAGGCGTTTTCTGCGGCACTAACGGCTCCAATTTAGGCGGTGCTTGCGACCGCGGTGCGACGACGATCGTTGCGACCGTCGGAATTAACACGCCATTTTAGCAGATTGCTACAACCCCAGCACGTCGTTCATGCCATAAAGACCGGCGGGGTGGGAGGCCGCGAACCGCGCCGCCCGCATGGCGCCCTGCGCGTAGGTCGCGCGGGAGTTGGCCCGGTGCGTGATCTCGATGCGCTCGCCCGTGCCCGCGAAATAGACGGTGTGGTCGCCCACGACGTCGCCGCCGCGCGCGACCGAGAATCCGACGCTTCCGGACTTGCGCTCGCCGGTCTGGCCATGTCGTGCGTGCACCCCATCCTTGTCGATCGAGCCGCCGCGCGCCTTCGATGCCACGGAGCCCAGCATGAGGGCGGTGCCCGAAGGGGCATCGACCTTCTTGCTGTGGTGGATCTCGAAGACCTCGGCGTCGTAGTCGGGCCCGAGCGTTCGCGACGCGAGCTCGACCAGCTTCGCCATGACCGTCACGCCGATGCTCATGTTGGGCGCCATCACGATGGCGATGTCCTTCGCCGCGGCGCGGATCTCGTCGATGCCGGCGGCGGCGAACCCCGTGGTGCCGATCACCATCGCCTTGCCCGCGGCGCGGCACGCGCGAACGTGCGCGAGCGTGCCCTCGGGCCGCGTGAAATCGACGAGCACGTCGCAAGCCCCGAGCACCTGGGCGACGTCGGTGCCGATGGCCGTCCCCTTCGCACCCGAAGCGAGGTCGCCCGCGTCGCGGCCGGCCCACGGGCTGCCGGCCATGTCGAGCGCGGCGCCGAGCGTGAGGCCCGGCGTGGACGTCGCGGCCTCGAGCAGCGCGCGGCCCATGCGGCCGCCCGCGCCCGCCACCGCGACGCGCACGGCGCTCATTTCACGACGGGCAGCGGCGGCTGGATGCTGCCCACCGGGGGCGGCGGGGCGGGACGCGCCTCGCCCACGAAGGTCGCCACCTTCTCGTGCTCGAAGAAGACCGAGAGCTTGCTGGGCGTGTCGGGCCGGCGCCCCCTCACGTTGCTGAAGTAGTAGTCCCAGCGGTCGGCGTGGAAGGGATCGACGAGGAGCGGCGTGCCGAGCAGCGTTCGCACCTCCGCCTTGGTCATGCCCACCCGCAGCTTGGCCGCGAGGTCGTCGGTCACGTAGTTGCCCTGCTGGATGTCGATCGTATAGACGAGCCCGCAGCCCGCGAGCGCGAGCATTGTGGCGGCGGCGAGGAGGAAGCGCATGGAAAACCGGCTGGGAGGCAAGCGCGCATTATAATTCAGCGATGAGCGACCCCAGGGAACTGAAGGGTACCGGGCTCAAGGTCACCGTGCCGCGGCTCAAGGTGCTGGATCTCTTCCAGCACAGCGACCAGCGCCACCTTACCGCCGAGGACGTGTACCGCAAGCTGCTCGAGGAGCATTCGGACATCGGGCTGGCCACCGTCTATCGCGTGCTCACGCAGTTCGAGCAGGCGGGCCTGCTGGTGCGCCACCACTTCGAGGGCGGCAAGGCCGTCTACGAGCTGAACCAGGGCGGCCACCACGACCACCTCGTCTGCCTTCAGTGCGGACGGGTCGAGGAGTTCTACGACTCCGAGATCGAGAAGCGCCAGAACCGCGTCGCGCGGGAGCGCGGCTTCGAGATCCACGACCACCAGCTCTACCTGTATGCCGACTGCATCAAGGTGAACTGTCCCTGGCGCCCCAAGGGGGAGTCGTGAGGGAAACGCTGCGCCCGGGGCTCGAGGGGACCTTCCGCTACCGCGTCCCCGAATCGAAGACCGTGCCGCGCATCTACGAGGAAGCGGCGGATTTCCAGCTCATGCCCGCGGTGCTGGCGACCGGCTACCTCGTGGCGCTGGTCGAGTGGGCGTGCATCGAGCTCGTGAAGCCGCACCTCGACTGGCCCCGCGAGCAGACCCTCGGCACCCGCGTGGACCTCTCGCACGTCGCCGCCACGCCGCCCGGCCTCACGGTGGAAGTGCGCACGCGCCTGGAGAGCGTCGACGGCCGCAAGCTCGCCTTCCACGTGAGCGCCAACGACGGCGTCGACTTGATCTGCGAGGGCCGCCACGAGCGCCACGCGATCGCGGCCGACAAGTTCGCCGCGAAGATCGAGGAGAAGCGCCGCCGCGCCCTCGGCGCCGAACGGGTGGGTGCTTGAGCACGCGCTGGCTCCCGGCCCTGCTCGTCGCGCTTCTTGCCGCGCTGCCGGCCGCCGCCCAGCACGCCGCGCCGCTGGCGCCGCCCGCCGTCGAGCAAGCTTCGCTCGCCGAGCTGCCCCCCGAGGCGCGCCAGGCCGTGGCGCTCATTCGCAAGGGCGGCCCCTATCTCTACGCTCGCGACGGCGTCGTGTTCGCCAACCGCGAGAGCCTGCTGCCGCGGCAGAAGCGCGGCTACTACCGCGAGTACACGGTGAAGACTCCCGGCGTGCGCACTCGCGGTGCAAGGCGCATCATCGCGGGAGCGGGCGGCGAGATGTACTACACCGACGACCACTACAACCACTTCGTCCACATCCGCGAATAGGGGCCGATGTCCGTGGAAGCGCTGGAAGCGATCCTCGAGGCGAACAAGGGCGGTGTCTGGTTCGTGACGGCCGGGGAGGCGCGCGGGGTGGGCGCGGCCGCGAAGAAGGCGGGCTTCGCCTACTTCCACATCGACGGCAAGACGATCAACCGCAAGGAACAGTTCCTGAACAACGTCGCCACGGCGTTGCACTTCCCGAAAAGCTTCGGCCATAACTGGGACGCGCTCGAGGAGTGCCTGTCCGAGATGGAGAGCGACGCCGACGGCTTCGTGATCTTCTACGACCACATCGACGGCCTGCTCGGCACGCATCCCGACCAGTTCGAGACGCTGGTGGAGATCTTCAGGGACGCGGTGGGCTCGTGGAAGGAGGACGGCACGCCGATGGTCGTGCTCCTCGCCGGAACGAAGCCGCCCAAGGGCGTCTCGAAGCTCTCCTAGGGGCAGACCACCGGGATCCGGTCGGCGATCCGGATCTCCTCGGGCGTGACCCGCGCGCGGTACGCGAGCACCTCGACGCCTGCCGCGATCGCCTCGCGAAGCGTCCTTCCGTACTCGTGGTCGATGCCGTCGGCGGGGCGCACCTCGTTCACGTCCCCGCGCTGCACGCAGTAGAGCTGCACCGGGCGAAGCCCCGCGGCCTTGAGCCGGGTGAGCTCGCGAAGGTGGCGCGACCCGCGCTCGCTCACGCAATCGGGGAAGAGCGCGACGCCCCTCGCCGCGGCCGCGGTGACGTTCTTCACTTCCACGTAGCAAGGCCCCGCCTCGCCCTCGAGCACGAAATCGATGCGGCTACCCTCCTCGCCATAAGTGACTTCGCGGCGCACTGTCGCATAGCCCGCGAGCTCCGGGATCGCACCCGCGGCGATGGCCTCGGCCACGAGCGCGTTCGGGCGCGAGGTGTTGATGCCCACCAACACGGGCTTCCTTCCCGGGACCTCGACCAGCTCCCAGGTGTGGCGGTACTTGCGGGTGCGGCTGTCGTGCTCGGATAGCCACACGCGGCTCCCGGGCTCGGCGACCCCCATCATCGAGCCCGTGTTCGGGCACGCGGCCGTGACGACCTCGCCCGCGAGCTGGATGTCGGCGAGGAAACGCTTGTAGCGGCGGATGAGGCGGCCCTCGACGAGCCGCGAGGCGAAGCGCACTACTCCGAGCCCGCGATGAGCGTGGCGTTGCCGCCCGCGGCGGCGGTGTTCACGGTGAAGGTGCGCTCGGTCGCGAAGCGGAAGAGGTAGTGCGGCCCGCCCGCCTTGGGACCGGTGCCCGAGAGGCCCTCGCCTCCGAAGGGCTGCACGCCCACGGTCGCGCCGATCATGTTGCGGTTCACGTACAGGTTGCCGGCGCACGCGCGGCGCCTCACGGCCTCCACGGTCTCCTCGATGCGGCTGTGGATGCCCATGGTGAGGCCGTAGCCCTTGGCGTTGATGGCGTCCACGAGCTCGCCCAGCGCCTGGGATTCGAAGCGCACCACGTGCAGGATCGGGCCGAAGACCTCGCGGTCGATCGCCTCGAGGCTCGCGATCTCGTAGGCGCGCGGCGCGAAGAAGAGCCCGGAGCGCGCCGATTCGGGAAGAACGGCCTTGAAGATGAGCCGCGCCTCGCGGTCCATCTTCGCCGCGTGCGCTTCCAGCATCGCGAGCGCCTCGGCGTCGATCACCGGGCCCACGTCGGTGGAAAGGCGCACGGGGTCGGCCACGATGAGCTCGGCCATGGCGCCTTGCAGCAGCTCGATCACGCGCGGGGCGATTTCCTTCTGCAGGCAAAGCACGCGCAACGCCGAGCAGCGCTGGCCGGCGCTGTTGAACGCCGAAGCGATCACGTCCGCCACCACTTGCTCCGGCAGCGCGCTCGAATCGACGAGCATCGCGTTCAGTCCCCCGGTCTCGGCGATGAAGGGCACGATGGGCCCATCGCGCGCGGCGAGCGCGCGGTTGATCGCGCGTGCGGTCGCGGTGGAGCCGGTGAAGGCCACGCCGGCGGTGCGCTCGTCGGCCACCAGCGCGGCGCCCACGGTCTCGCCC
>DATBEA010000128.1:0-4129 GCA_036276215.1 Usitatibacter sp. | reverse complement strand
TGGTACAAGGGCACGGCCGACGCCGTGTACCAGAACCTCGAGGTGCTGCGCCGCCACGACCCGCGCCTGGTGCTGGTGCTGGCGGGCGACCACATCTACAAGATGGATTACACGCGCATGCTCTACGAGCACGTGGACCGCGGCGCCGACATGACCGTGGGCTGCGTCGAGGTGCCGCTCGGGGAAGCCGCGGGCCAGCTGGGCGTGATGGAGGTGGACGAGCAATTCCGCGTGATCGGCTTCGAGGAAAAGCCCGAGCGCCCGAAGTCCCTTCCCGGGCGCCCCGACCACGCGCTGGGCAGCATGGGCATCTACGTCTTCAACGCCGACTTCCTGCACGACGAGCTGATGGACGACGCCGGCAGCGAGGACTCGAGCCATGACTTCGGGCACGACATCATCCCCAGGCTCATCGCGGGCGAGGGCAAGATCTTCGCCCACCGCCTGCGTGACAGCGCCGTGCAGCTCACCGACGGTGAGCCCTACTGGCGCGACGTGGGAACGGTGGACGCGTTCTGGGAAGCGAACCTCGAGCTCACGCGCGTCACGCCGTCGCTCAACCTCTACGACGAGAACTGGCCGATCTGGACCTACCAGGAGCAGCTGCCGCCGGCCAAGTTCGTCTTCGACCTGGACGGCAGGCGCGGCGCCGCCGTCGACTCGATGGTGTCCGGAGGCTGCATCGTGAGCGGCTCGACCGTGAGGAACTCCCTCCTATTCTCGAGCTGCCGCGTGCACAGCTTCTGCACCGTCAACGAATCCCTCCTGCTGCCGGACGTCGAGGTGGGCCGCGGGGCGATCCTCTCGCGGGTGATCGTGGACCAGGGCGCGCGCATCCCGCCGGGCCTTCGCGCCGGCATCGATCCCGAGGAAGACGCGAGGCGCTTCCACGTGACCGAGAAGGGCATCACGCTCATCACGCCCGCGATGCTGGGCCAGACCGCACGCAACGTTCATTGACCGCGCGCGGCGCCATGGGAACGCTGAGCGAGCACGACATCTATCTTTTCCGGGAAGGCACCCACGCCACGCTCTACGAGCGGCTGGGCTGCCAGTTCTTCTCGCGCGACGATTCGGACGGGGCGCACATCGCGGTGTGGGCGCCGAATGCGCGCGAGGTCTCGGTGGTCGGCGACTGGAACGGCTGGAAGCCGGGCGTGGACGTCCTTCGCTCGCGCTGGGACCACTCCGGGATCTGGGAAGCCGATGTCGCCGGGATCCGCCCCGGCCATGCCTACAAGCTCGCCATCACCGCGAGCCACGGCGCGCGGCAGGATCGCGCCGATCCGTTCGCCTTCTTCGCCGAAGTCGCACCCGCCAACGCCTCGCGCGCATGGCGGCTCGACTACGCGTGGAAAGACGGCGACTGGATGCGAAACCGCGCCTCGAAGAACGCGATGGACGCGCCCTATTCGGTCTACGAAGTGCACCTGGGCTCGTGGCGCAGGCCCTCGGGCGCGCTCCCCACCTATCGCGAGATCGCCGTGCCCCTCGCGCAGTATGCGCAGCGCATGGGCTTCACCCACGTGGAGCTGATGCCCATCACCGAGCATCCCTTCTACGGCTCGTGGGGTTACCAGACCACGGGCTACTTCGCGCCCTCCTCGCGCTACGGCACGCCGCAGGACTGCATGTACCTGATCGACGTGTTGCACCAGCACGGCATCGGCGTGATCCTGGACTGGGTGCCCTCGCACTTCCCCGACGACCCGCACGGCCTCGCGAAATTCGACGGCACGCACCTCTACGAGCACGCCGACCCGCGCCTGGGCTTCCACCCGGAGTGGAAGAGCGCGATCTTCAACTACGGGCGCCACGAGGTTCGCGCGTTCCTCATGTCGAGCGCGCACTTCTGGCTTTCCCGTTACCACGTGGACGGGCTGCGCGTCGATGCGGTGGCGTCCATGCTCTACCTCGACTACGGGCGCAAGCAAGGCGAATGGATCCCCAACGCGTATGGCGGCAAGGAGAACCTGGACGCCATCGAGTTCCTGAAGAACATGAACATCGCCGTGGGCCGCGACTTCCCCGACACGCGCACCATCGCCGAGGAATCGACGTCGTGGCCGATGGTCTCGCGCCCGGTCTTCTCGGGCGGCCTGGGCTTCTCGATGAAGTGGAACATGGGGTGGATGCACGACACGCTGGAGTACTTCAAGCACGACCCCGTCCATCGCCGCTACCACCACGACGCGCTCACCTTCTCCCTCTGGTACGCGTTCTCCGAGAATTTCGTCCTGCCGCTCTCCCACGACGAGGTGGTGTACGGCAAGCGCGCGCTGCTGGACAAGATGCCGGGCGACCGCTGGCAGAAGTTCGCCAACCTGCGGCTCCTCTTCGGCTACATGTGGACGCACCCCGGCAAGAAGCTGCTCTTCATGGGCGGGGAGTTCGGGCAGTGGCGCGAATGGACGCACGAGGGGCAGCTCGACTGGGAGCTCACGCAGCACGCGGACCACGCGGGGCTGCAACGCTGGGTCGCGGACCTCAATCGAACCTACCGCGAGAACCCGGCCCTGCACGAGCTCGACTTCACGGGTGAGGGCTTCCGTTGGGTGGACAACCACGACAGCGACGATAGCGTCCTCACGTACCTGCGCCAGGCGCCGGGGCGCAAGCCCGTGCTGGTCGCCTGCAACTTCACGCCCATGGTGCGGCAGGGCTATCGCGTGGGCGTGCCCGCAGCCGGCGAGTGGCGCGAGGTCCTGAACGGCGACGCGCCTTTCTATGGCGGAAGCGGCGTGGGCAACATGGGCCGCGTGCAGGCCGAGCCCGAGCCGTGGCATGGATTCGAGCAGTCGCTCTCGATCACGCTGCCGCCGCTCGCGATCGTGCTCTTCTCGCCGGAGGCCGGGTGAACGACGCGCGCAAGCCGCAACGCGCGGACCTGGCGCCCGAGGCGGTCATCGAGAACGTGATGCCGAGCGTGGACGCGGGCCGCTTCGCCGCCAAGCGCGTGATGGGCGAGCCCGTCGAGGTCACCGCCGACGGCTTCGCCCACGGCCACGAGAAGACGCTCGCCACGCTGCGCTACCGCGCGCCCGGCGAGCGCGAGTGGTCCGAGCTCGACATGGAATTCCTGGGCAACGACCGCTGGCGCGGCTCCTTCACGCCCCAGGCGCTGGGCCTGTGGCAATTCCAGCTCACGTGCCGCGTCGACTACCTGGAAACGTGGCGCGAGAGCTTCGCGCGGCGGATCGACCCCGACGACGTGCGGCTCGCGGCGCGCATCGGCGCCGAGCTCGTGGGCCCGTCGGCATCGCGCGCCACCGGCCCCGACAAGGAGCGCCTCGCGATGCTCGCCAAGGGCCTCGCCGGCGAGAAGGACGCCGCGAAGCTGCGTGCGCTCGCGCAGGACGCGACCGCTTTCGCCCTCGCACGCAAATACGCAGCGCGCGACGGCCAGTGCGAGACCGTCGCGTATCCGGTGCTGGTCGAGCGCGCCCGCGCGCGCTTCAGCAGCTGGTACGAGCTCTTTCCCCGTTCGGCCGCGGGCGAGGCCGGACGCCACGGCACCTTCGAGGACGTGGAAGAGCGCCTGGACGAGATCGCGGGGCTGGGCTTCAACGTCGTATACCTCCCGCCCATCCATCCCATCGGGCGCGTGAAGCGCAAGGGCCGCAACAACGTGCCCGTGGCCGAGGCGGGAGACGTGGGAAGCCCCTGGGCCATCGGCGCGAAGGAAGGCGGGCACACGGCGATCCATCCCGACCTCGGCACGCTCGCGGATTTCCGCCACCTCGTGCGCGGCGCCAAGCTGCGGGGCATGGAGATCGCGATGGACATCGCGTTCCAGGTCGCACCCGACCACCCGTGGGTGAACGAACACCCCGAGTGGTTTCGCAAGCGCCCCGACGGCACCATCCAGTACGCCGAGAACCCGCCGAAGAAGTACGAGGACATCTACCCGATCGACTTCGACACGGCCGACTGGCGCGCGCTCTGGCAGGCGCTGCACGACGTGGTCGCGTTCTGGGCGCGCGAGGGCGTCGAGGCCTTCCGCGTGGACAACCCGCACACCAAGCCCTTCGCGTTCTGGGAGTGGCTCATCGCGGAGGTGCACCGAGACGCGCCGGACGTCGTGTTCCTCGCGGAGGCGTTCACCCGGCCCGCGGTGATGAGCGCGCTG
>DATBEA010000127.1:0-8286 GCA_036276215.1 Usitatibacter sp. | reverse complement strand
GTCGTGAAGGGGCGTGCCCGCATGCGCTGGGGCGAGAAGCTCGAATACACCGCCGAAGCCGGGCCCGGGGACTTCATCTGGGTGCCGCCCTTCGTGCCGCACCAGGAGATCAACGCGAGCGTCGACGAGACGCTCGAGTGCGTGCTGCTGCGCAGCGGCCAGGACCCGGTCGTGGTGAACCTCGACATCCCGTTCGCGGACAAGCCCGAGGAAGTCTTCTGGGTGGACAACATCCACCCGCACCCCGAGAAGGGCTGCTGAGCTGCCAGGCGCCGGGAACGCCTGCCGGGGTAAGCGAGTGTGCGGTTCCTGCCGCGCTGGTGCTTCTTATTCGCGCCGAGGTTTCTGCGCACGCCCCGCGAGCATCCTGTCCAGCACGGCGTTGGGCAGCAGCCTGAGCACGCGGCCCACGATCGCCATCTGCCACGGCACCACGGCGAAGCTCTTTCCGGAAGCCATCACCCGCGCCATGCGGCGGACGGCATCGTCGGCGTCGAGGATGAAGGGCATCGGGTAGGGATTCTTCGCGGTCATCGGCGTGCGGATGAAGCCGGGGCACACGGTGCATACCTTCACGCCCGTGCCGTGAAGCTCGATGCGAAGCGATTCCAGGTAGCTGATCGCACCGGCCTTTGAAGCGGAATAGGCCGAAGCGCCGGGCAGCCCGCGAAAACCCGCAACCGAGGCGATCCCGGCGAGCGTTCCCGAGCCGCGCGCTTTCATCGCCGCGACGAACGGGTGGAACGTGTTCACGATTCCCGTGACGTTGGTGTCGAGGATGTCGCGAAAGGTCGCGGCGTCGCCGGCGACCTCCGTGCTCGTGCCGTACGAGATGCCGGCGTTGGCGATGACGAGATCGGGGATGCCGTGGCGCGAGATGAAGTCCTCGCCCGCGGCCTTCAGCGCGGCGCCATCGCGCACGTCGCAAGGGTATGTGGCGGCGGGAACGCCGAGGGAAGAGGCGAGCGCGTCGAGCTGGGCCTTTCGCCGGGCCGCGAGGCCCAGGGTGGCGCCTTGCCTCGCATAATGCCTCGCGAAAGCCTCACCGATGCCGCTCGAGGCGCCGGTGAGGAAGACTCTCATGCGCGACTCAGTGCTTGTCCTTGCGCGCCTGCGCGATCATCTGGTCGAGGACCGGGAAGATCTTGTCGTTCCCGCCCGCCTGCTCGCCCGAGGTGTAGTACTTGCCCGCGACGAAGAAGCGCGGGACGCTGTCCACCTTGTACGCCTGCGTGAGCTGGCGTGCGCGCGAGACCTTGCTCACGACCGTGAACGACTTCTCCACCTCGGCGTACTTCGCGGGGTCGATGCCGTTCGCCTTGAGCCACTCTTCGCGCTTGCCCTTGTTCACCAGGTTCACGTGGTCCTTGTGGATCGCGTCGAAGACCTTGGCGTGGAACTCGGGCATCTTCCCCATCGCTTCGAGCGTGTAGTAGATCTTCACCATCTCGCCCCACGACTCGCTGGGGAACGCGGGAACGCGCTTGAACTCCACGTCGGCGGGCTTGGTCTTGAGCCAGGCGTTGATCGTGGGCTCCATCGCGTAGCAGTGCGGGCAGCCGTACCAGAAGAATTCCGTCACCTCGATCTTGCCGTTGCCCTCGGTGGGCTGCGGCGGGTCGAGGGTGGCGAAGGGTGCGCCGGCCTGCGCCCAGGCACCGAGGGCGGCGAAGGCGAGCATGGCGGCGAAGCGGGAGAAGATGCGCGTTGCGGGCATGGAATGTTCCTTAAGGGTTCTTCGGTTCCTCGTTGACCTTGATGATGGCTGCGCCAACGCCGTTCTGCGACAGCGCCGCCTTGATGCGGTTCGCGTCCTCGAGGCTCTGGTACGGACCGAGGCGCACGCGGTAGAGCTTGCCCTTCTCGGCGATGTCCACCGAACGCACCGAAGCCTCCAACCCTGTAAACGCGATCTTCGCCTTCAGGTTGTCGGCTTCCTTCTCGTCGGTGAACGCGCCGGCCTGGAGCCAATAGACCTCGCCGGAGTGCGGCTTGGGCGAGGAGGGCGAGGATCCCGGCTTGGGAGGCGGCGGCGCAGGCGTGGGGGGCGGCGCCACGGTCGACTTGACCGCGGGCTTCTCGTTGTCGCGATCGCCCGGCAGGATGTTGTAGAACTCGAAGCGCGGCCGTTCCGGGGCCTTCGTCGCGGCCTTCGTGTCGGTCCCCTTTGCCGCCTTGGCGGCATCGTCGGCGGCCTTGGCGGCGCTCGGCGGGGGCGGCGGCTGCGCGGGCGCCATCTTCGAGGTGATGTCGGGCGCCTTGCCCTTGTCGACGAAGGGGTTGGCGAGGCGATTGAGCCAAAGCGCCACGGCGAGCGAGATCACGATGCCCAGCAGCAGGCCGATGATCATGCCGAGCAGCAGCGGGTGGCTGAGCCGGGAATCGCCGCCGCGCGAGGAGGGCGCGTCCTTGTAGTCCTTGGGCATCACATTCTCTCGGGAGCGCTCACGCCGAGCACCGCGAGCCCGTTGGCGAGCACCTGTCGTGCCGCGGCGACGAGTGCGAGCCTTGCGAGCTTCACCGCTTCGTCGTCGACCAGGAAGCGCTCGGCATTGTAGTAGGTATGCAGGCGCGCCGCCACGTCGTCATGCAGGTAGTACGTGATGAGGTGCGGCGCGGACTCGGCCGCGGCGTGCGCCATGACCTCCGGGAAATCGGCGAGCGACTGCGCGAGCGCCACTTCGTATGCGGAGCCCAATGGGGAGAGGTCCGCATTCGCGAGCGAAGCCACGTCGCCGCCCCACTCCCGAAGCACGCTGCACAGGCGCGCATGCGCGTACTGCACGTAGTACACGGGGTTCTCGTCCGACTGGCTCTTGGCGAGCTCGATGTCGAACACGAGCTCGGTCTCCAGCGTACGCATGAGGAAGAAGTAGCGAACGGCGTCGCGGCCGACTTCGTCGACCAGGTCGCGCACGGTCACGTAGTCGCCCGCGCGCTTGGACATCTTCACTTCCTCGCCGGCGCGCACGACCTTCACCATCTTGTGCAGCGCGTAGCCGGGATAGCCCTGGGGCACGCCCACGCCCAGCGCCTGCAGGCCCGCGCGAACGCGCGAAACGGTCGAGTGGTGGTCCGATCCCTGCACGTTCAGCACGTCGGCGAAGCCGCGGCGGTACTTGTCGAGGTGGTAGGCCACGTCGGGCACGAAGTAGGTGAACGTGCCGTCGGACTTGCGCATCACGCGGTCCTTGTCGTCGCCGAAGTCGGTGGTGCGAAGCCAGAGCGCGCCCTCGGATTCGTACGTGTGGCCCGCCTTCTCGAGAAGGCGCACCGTCTCCTCGACCTTGCCGTCGGTGTAGAGCGAGCTTTCGAGGAAGTAGGAATCGAAGTCCACGCCGAAGGCCCGCAGGTCGATGTCCTGCTCGTTTCGCAGGTAGGCGACGGCGAACTTGCGGATCTGTTCCAGGTTCTCGCCCGAGGCGTCGCCGAAATGCGCCGCGGCATATTCGCGGCCGATCTCGCGGATGTATTCGCCGTGATATCCGTCCTTCGGCATCTCGGCGGCGACGCCCCGCGCCTCGCGGATGCGCGCCTGCACGGAAAGCGCGAGGTTCGCGATCTGGTTGCCCGAGTCGTTGTAGTAGAACTCGCGCGTGATCTTCCAGTCCTGCCACTCGAGGAGCGATGCGATGGCGTCGCCCAGGGCGGCCTGCCGCCCGTGGCCCACGTGCAGCGGCCCGGTGGGATTCGCCGAGACGAACTCCACCATCATCTTGCGGCCCTCGCCCGCTTCCCCGCGACCGAACGCCGCGCCCACGCGATGCACCAGCGGCACCACGGCGAAGCGCGCGGCGCGCGAGAACGTGAAATTGATGAAGCCGGGGCCGGCGATGTCCGCGCGCTCGATCTCGTCGACGCGGCCCAACGCCTCCACGATGGCCTGGGCGGCGTCGCGCGGCTTGCGCCCGACGCGCTTCGCGAGCTGGAGCGCCACGTTGGTGGCGAAATCGCCGTGCTCTGCGTTCTTGGGCCGGTCGAGCTCGATCGCGACCTCGGTGCCCGGGAACGCCTTGGTCACGGCATCGCGGACCAGGCCTGCCAGGCGGGATTTCGAATCGGGGGAATGCACGAAGCGGGAGGACGTTGCAATCCTCCATTATACGGCGGCCGGCCCCCTAGACCTCCTGCGGGTCCACGTCGATCGACCAGCGCACGCGCCGCTCGTTGGAGGCCTCCAGGGCCGCCTTCCACGGGTGCAGGAAGGACTGGAGCGTGTTGCGCGCACCGGCTCGCACGAGAAGCTGCGCGCGCTCGAAGCCGGCCTTGCGCTCGAGGGAGGGCGCGACCGCATCGAAGACCTCGACGCCGGTGCCGGCTCGCGCGGCCATTCGCTTCGCGGTGCGCGCCGCGGCCTTCACGAACGACATCGCCTCGCCGGGCTTCTTCGCCTCGGCGCGCAGCAGCGCCAGGAACGAGAACGGCGGAAAGCCCGCCATGCGCCGCTCGTCCAGCGTGGCGCGCGCGAAGCGCTCGTAGTCCTGGAGCGCGACCGCCGCGTAGAGGGGATGCCCGGGGAAGTCGGTCTGGATCAGGACCTCGCCGCGCTGCTGCCCGCGGCCCGAGCGCCCCGCCACCTGCACGAGCTGGGCGAAGAGCCGCTCGGAGGCGCGGAAGTCGGCGCTGAAGAGCGCGCTGTCGCTGTCGAGAACGCCCACCAGCGTGAGCTTCGGGTAGTCGTGGCCCTTCGCGAGCATCTGCGTGCCGACGAGGATGTCGACTTCCCCTTCGCGCACCTTCTCCAGCACGCCGCGCAATGCGCCGCGCCGTGCCGTGGTGTCCCGGTCGATGCGGGCGATCCGCGCTTCGGGGAAGGTCTCGCGAAGCGCCTGCTCGATGCGTTGGGTGCCATGGCCCACGGGCGCCAGGTCCGCGGCGGCGCAATTCGGGCAGGCGACGGGCACGCGCTCCCGGTGCCCGCAGTGATGGCAGCGCAGCTCCCGGTCCTCGCGGTGCAGGACCAGGTTCGCGCTGCAGCGCCGGCAGCTCGAGTGCCACGAGCAGGCGCGGCAGAAAAGCACCGGCGCGTAGCCGCGGCGGTTGAGGAACACCAGCGACTGCTCGCCGGCCGCGAGGCGGCGCCCGATGGCCTGCCTGAGGGCGAAGGTGAGTCCCTCGTTGGGGCGGTCGGCCCGAGTGTCCACGGTCTTCACGTCGGGAAGCACGGCGCCGGCCACCGCGCGAGCCTCGAGCGTGGCGAGCGCGTAGCGCCCTTCGATCGCGTGGGAAAAGCTTTCGAGCGAAGGGGTGGCCGAGCCCATCACGACGGGAATGCCCAGGCGTTGCGCACGCAGCACCGCCACGTCGCGCGCCGAGTAGCGAAGCCCCTCCTGCTGCTTGTACGAGAGGTCCTGCTCCTCGTCCACGACGATGAGGCCCAGCTCGCGGAAGGGCATGAGGACGGCAAGGCGCGTGCCGAAGACGATGCGCGCGGCCCCCGACTGGGCCGCGAGCCACGCCGTGGCGCGTTCGCCCTCGTTGAGGTGGCTGTGGGCCGCGGCGATGCGGGCATCGCCGAAGCGCGCGCGGATCTGCGATTCGAGCTGCGGCGTGAGGCCGATCTCCGGCACCAGCAGCAGCGCCTGCTTGCCCCGCGAAAGGGTTTCGGCGATGAGGCGCAGGTACACCTCGGTCTTGCCGCTGCCCGTGATGCCGCGGATGAGGACCGGATGGAACTCGTTGGAGTGGGAAAGGCATGCGTCCAAAGCCGCCTGTTGCTCGTTGGTAAGCGCTAACGGCTGCGGGGGCGTTTCGGCGGGACCCCCGTCGGCATGGGGCTGCCGCAGGATCCGTCGGCTCACCTGCCGAAGTCGCGCCGGCAGCGCGGCTCCCGCCACCTCGCCGAAGGCCCGGTGGTAGTAGCGCGCACAGAAATCGAAGAGCTCGAGCTCGCCGCGGGCGATGGCCGGCACGTCGGCGACCACGCTCTCGATGGGCTTCAGGCGCGAGGCGGGGATCCCGGAAGATGCTGCCCGATCCACGACCAGGCCGACCTTCCGGGAGCGTCCGAAGGGCACCACGACCAGGCTTCCGGGGGCCGGCTCGAGGCCCTCCGGGACCCTGAAATCGAAGAGGCTATCGAGAGGCACATCGAGGGCCACGCGCGCGATCGGAAGCGCCTCAGGAGGCGTCGCTGGCACTGTGGATAACTCTGTGAATACGTGTGTTTCGAAATGTCATCGGGGCCGATCCGCGCGCCGCGCCCAGGAGGATGATGCGCCGCAACAGCGGGTAAGCCCCGGTTTTAACAAGCGTTTCCCAAGCACCGCCAAGATTCGCAAAAATCCGGCCCGGTGGACGGCGAGACCGCGCGCCGTGTGAATAAGCAATCACATCCGCTCAAATATTTTTCTTGACACTCATTGCCGCGCATGGGCCCCGAGGCTATGCCGATGCACGGCCTCGACGAGTGCCGCGACGCTCTCCGGAGGCGTGTGCTGCGACACCCCGTGCCCCAGGTTGAAGACGTGCCCAGGACCCGCGCCGAAGTCGTCGAGGACGGCCGCGGCCTCGCGCGCGACCACCTCCGGAGAGGCGAAAAGCACGGCCGGATCGAGGTTCCCCTGGAGGGCTACGCGCTGCCCCACGCGCTCCCGGGCGCGAGCGAGGCTTTGGGTCCAGTCGATGCCCAGGGCGTCGGCGCCGCTCCCGGCCATCGCCTCGAGCCAGCCCCCGCCGCCCTTGGTGAAGAGGATCCGCGGCACCACGCGGCCCTCGTTCTTGCGCGTGAGGCCTTCGAGCACGCGCTTCGAGTAGGGGAGCGAGAACTCGTGGAATGCCTTGTCGGCGAGCATTCCGCCCCAGGTGTCGAAAAGCATCACGGCCTGCGCGCCCGCCGCGATCTGGGCGTTGAGGTACGTGGTGACCGCGCGCGCGTTCACGTCGAGGATGCGGTGCAGGAGCTTGGGCTCGGCATACAGCATCGACTTCACGAGCCGGAAGTCGTCGCTGCCGCCGCCCTCGATCATGTAGCACGCGAGCGTGAAGGGGCTTCCCGCAAAACCTATGAGCGGCACCCGGCCCTCGAGCTCGCGGCGCGCCATCGCCACCGCGTCGAAGACGTAGGCGAGCTTCTCGAGCGGCGGCACGTCGAGGGCGAGGATCGCGCGCTCGTCGCGGAGCGGGCGCTCGAACTTCGGTCCCTCGCCTTCCACGAAATGCAGCCCCAACCCCATCGCGTCGGGCACCGTGAGGATGTCGGAGAAGATGATGGCCGCGTCGAGCGGGAAGCGCCTGAGCGGTTGCAGTGTGACCTCGCACGCGAGCTCTGGCGTCTGCGCGAGCTTGAGGAAGCTTCCGGCCTTGCGGCGCGTCTCGTTGTACTCGGGCAGGTAACGGCCCGCCTGGCGCATGACCCACACCGGCGTGTGCGGCGTGGGCTCGCGCATCAGCGCGCGGAGAAGCGTGTCGTTCTGCATGCGGCGATTTTCTCACGCACCGCGGGTTCGAGGATTGGATCCCATCAAAGATTGCGGTCGAGGAAGGCGTGGATCGCCGCGTCGTAGCGCGGATCCAGCGCGAGGTCGTTATGCCCGTATCCCGGCAGCACGAGCTGCTCGGCCGGGCTGCCCCAGAGGCTCGCGAGGTGCCTCGAATGCGAAGCGGGAATGAGGGTGTCGGCATCACCCATGACGACGAGCACGGGCATCCTGAGGCCCGGCGCTCGCGCCGCCGAATCGAAGGGATGGCGGATGAGCCACGCGACCGGCAGCCACGAGTAATGGCGCTGGGCCACCGCGAGCGCGCTATCGAAGGGCGAGGTGAGGACGACGCAGCGCGGGGCGCGCGCCGCGGCCACCTGCACGCTCACGCCGCCGCCCAGGCTCCTACCGTGGATCGCGATGCGGCTCGCGTCGATGTCCGTCCTTCGCGCGGCCCAGTCGAAGACCTCGATCCCGTCGGACACGAGCGACTTCTCGCTCGGCGTTCCGCCGCTGTCGCCGTAGCCGCGGTAGTTCACCAGCAGCAGCGCGCGGTTGCCGTAGCTTTTCGCGGCGAGCTCGGCGAACGAGGTCACCTCTTGCGCGTTGCCGCCGAAATAGATCTCGAGCGGGGGCTTGTCGACGGGAGGCAGGACCAGCACCCCCGCGAGCTGCGTGCCGTCGGCCGCCTTGATGCGCACGTCCTCCAGCCGCCAGCCGGCGGGCGCCTTCGGGGGCGAGACAACCGCCCGGGGATAGAAGAGGAGCCGCTCCTGGAACGCCCAGACGAGCAGCAACACGCCGGCGTAGCCCGCGACCGCGGCGAAGAGAAGGAC
This sequence comes from Usitatibacter sp., assembly GCA_036276215.1. Classification (GTDB taxonomy): domain Bacteria; phylum Pseudomonadota; class Gammaproteobacteria; order Burkholderiales; family Usitatibacteraceae; genus Usitatibacter. Next base: position 29 of record DATBEA010000127.1, on the reverse strand, counting down.
CTCGAGGGATTTGAAGAGGCGGCCCCTCA
>DATBEA010000126.1:0-7756 GCA_036276215.1 Usitatibacter sp. | reverse complement strand
AAGCGCCTGGCGAAGGCGCAAGGACTGGACGACGAGAAATATCCCCCGCGGCAGCTGCAGAATTTCATCAATAACTGCAAGGAAGCGGGCCTGCGCGCCAATGCGGTGGAGGCCGGCGACGACTTCACGCGCCGCATGGTTGCCTTCTATGCCGACTACGACGCCCAGTGCAACCGCGAAGGCGTGCTCGATTTCGCCGAGCTGCTGCTGCGCACGTTCGAGCTGCTGGCGGGACACCCGAACCTGCTGCACCACTACCAGGAGCGCTTCCGATACATCCTGGTGGACGAGTTCCAGGACACGAACAAGCTGCAGTACAAGTGGATCAAGATGCTGGCGGGCTCGAACGGATGCGTGTTCGCGGTTGGCGACGACGATCAGTGCCTGCCGGGTGGGACGCTCGTGACGATGGCTGACGGTACTCTGAAGGCCGTCGAGGCCATCAAGGCCGGCGATAACGTGCTCTCCAACTACGGATCCGGAGACTTTCGTCCCGCCCGCGTCTCGCAGGTGCATTCGAGCGCCGCCCGCGGTGAGCTTGTCGAGATTCGAACGCGCGAGGGAAGGCTGTTGGTCAGCACCCCGGAACACACCCATTTCGCCGGCTACCTGCCGGGCGAAACGCCCCAGACGTTCTTCACCTACCTCATGCACAAGAAGGGCGTGGGATACCGGCTAGGGACATCGTGCGTGTACACCCAGGACCAGGTAAAGCCGATGGTCGGGTTCCGCCAGCGCGCGATCCAGGAGCATGCCGACGAAACATGGATCGTCGGAACGCACAGGAGCGAGAACGACGCGCGTTTCGACGAAATAGCGCTGTCGCTCAGGTACGGGATTCCGACGCTGCCTTTCGTGCCCCGCGTCGGCGGTTCCGTGAAGGGCCTCGTCCACGACGCCGAATATATCTCGCGCCTCTACCGCGAGCTCGACACGGCATCGGGTGCGCATAAGCTGCTTCAGGATCGATACCTCCAGCAGCGTGAACCGCACCACGTGGCGATGTCGCGCGATTCGAAGCGTCGTGACGTCGTGGTGACCCTGTGCGGCGACCGTCGCGGCGCAAGCCCCATGCATAGGGTTTGTGCGATGGGTAACGACGATCCCGGCCGCAAGGCGCTCGTCGACGCCGGATTCTCGGTGCGCCCGGCAAAGAAGGGCTCGGCGAGTTGGCGTTTTGAAACGGTGAGGGCCGATTACGGGCAGGTCATGGCCCTGGCGGAAAAAGCGCGGGACGCGCTCGATGGCCGGATCGTCTTCAGGGCGAATCTCCACGGCCGTTCGCTTCCCTTCATAAGCGCGGGCTCCGTGCGCCCGGGCATGGCCATGATCGGCGGCGATGGCGAGCTCGACATCGTCGAGAGCGTTAGACGGGTGAGCGGCGAGCGCCGCAAGGTCTACGACATCGACGTGCGTCCCACGCACAACTTCGTCGCGGCTGGATTGGTGACCCACAATTCGATATACCGCTTCCGAGGCGCCGAAGTCGGCAACATGAACGAGTTCGTCCGCGACTTCGGCGTGAAGGAGGTCGTGAAGCTCGAGCAGAACTACCGATCGCACGGCCACATCCTGGACGCGGCGAACGCGATCATCGCGCAGAACAAGGCGCGCCTGGGCAAGAACCTGTGGACCTCCGAGGGCAAGGGCGAGGAGCTGCGCGTGTACGCCGCGGCCAACGACGAGGAAGAGGCGCGCTTCGTCGTGGACGAGGTGAAGCAGCTCCACCGCGAGGGAATGAACCTCTCGGACATGGCGCTCCTCTACCGGTCCAACGCGCAATCGCGCATCCTCGAGCATTCGCTCTTCCGCGCCGGCATCGCCTACAAGGTCTACGGCGGCCTGAGGTTCTTCGAGCGCCAGGAGGTGAAGCACGCGCTGGCATACCTGAGGCTCGCGGCCAACCCGGACGACGACACGGCGTTCACCCGCGTGGTGAACTTCCCGCCGCGCGGCATCGGCGCGCGCTCGGTGGAACAACTCCAGGACGCTTCCGAGCGCGGCATGGGCAGCCTCATGCACGTCGCGCGCTCGGGCCTGGTCACGGGCCGCAGCGGGACGTCGCTCGCGCAGTTCCTGGCCGTCGTCGACAAGCTGCGAGCGGCGAGCGAGACGCTCAACCTGCCCGAGCTGATCGAGGAGATCCTCGAGGCGAGCCGCCTCAAGGAGCATTACGCCGCGGAGAAGGACGGCCAGGACCGCACCGAGAACCTGAGCGAGCTGGTGAACGCCGCCGCGCTCTTCGCCGAGGACTTCGAGCACGGGCTCGAGCCGGCCGGCGAATCGCAGGAGGACGTGGCCGCCCTGGGCACGCCGCAGCAGCAGATCCTCGCAGCCTTCCTGTCGCACGCGAGCCTCGAGGCGGGCGAGCGCGAGGCGGCCGCGGGCCAGGACGCGCTGCAGCTCATGACCGTCCACTCGGCCAAGGGCCTCGAGTTCTCGGCGGTGTTCCTCTCGGGCCTCGAGGAAGGCCTCTTCCCGCACGAGAACAGCATGCTGGAAGATGGCGGCATCGAGGAGGAGCGCCGCCTCATGTACGTGGCCATCACGCGGGCGAGGAAGCGCCTGTATCTCTCGTACGCCGGCAGCCGCATGCTGCATGGGCAGCCGCGCTATGGAATCGTCTCGCGGTTCGTGGAGGAGATTCCGCCGGAACTGACGAAGTGGATCGTCCTGCCGGAGAAGCAGTTCGATTATCGGCAGAACAACCGGTCCTTCGGCGGCGGTAACGGCGGCTCGTGGGCATCGGGCGGCGGCCGAGCGCCGCGTGCCGACCCCGACCGCTACCGAACGCAGCCGCAGAAGGCGCAGTTCGAGAAGCGCCCCGACGAGCACCCGTTCGCCGTGGGGCAGAACGTGCGCCACGCGAAGTTCGGCGACGGGGTGGTGATCGACTTCGAGGGCCGCGGGCTGGACGCGCGCGTGCAGGTGCGCTTCGCGGGCCAGGGCACCAAGTGGCTGGCGCTCCAGTACGCCAAGCTTACGGCGCTTTGATTTCCCCGGGCACCGGCACCGCCTCGAACACGTCGCGGTAGCCGAGGTACGTGCTGATCGCCATCACCGGCAGCACGATGGCGAGCCCGAAGAGCCATGGCGCGGGCAGGAACGATGCCCACAGCATCAGGAAGAGGATGAGCCCGTAGAGCAGCAGCGCGCCCAGGTTCGACACCGCCGCGTAGGCGCTCCACCGCATGGCCTGCATCGTCTCCATCCCGTGAAAGGCGATGAGCTGCGGCGCGAACCACACCGCGCCCTTCACGAGGAGCGTCAACGCGAAACCCACGCCGATGATCCAGATGTTCTGCCGCACCTGCTCGGCGTACTCGATGATGGTGATCTCCTGCTGCCCGCGCAGCGCGAGCGGCAGGCCGAGGGCCACCATGACCGCGAAGATCGCGAGGTTGGCGAGCAGCAGCACCGCGCCCAGGTTCACGAGCGCGCGCAGGTTGCGGCGAAAGCCCAGGAAGAGGTCGCCGGGCCCCACGCGCTCGCCGTGGAGCTGCCTGTACGCCGCGATCGCGAAGCTCGCGAAGAACGGCGGCTGCAGGAACGTGGCGAGCGGCACGCCGATCACCGGCACGAACACCAGCGCGAAGCTGATCATCGCCCAGCCCGAGCACATGGCGATCCACGCGACCGGCGCCGCGCCGAAGAGCCGGAAGGCCTCGCCGATCCATGCCGCGCCGCGCGAGGCGGGAATGTCGGCCACCCTGACGCTCGCGTCCATCAGCCGAGGGCGAGGCTTCGCGCGTTCGCGATGTGGTGCTCGAGGAGGCGCCGCGAGAACGCGTGGTCCTTGGGGATCGTCATCGCCGATTCCCGCGGGAAATGGTTGTAGCCCAGGCGCCCGAGCCACGTGCGAAGCGCCGCGCGCCGCAGCATCGCGGGCCACAGGTCGCGCTCGAAGGCCTCCAGCGGCCGCGCGTGCTCGTACCCCGCGATGAAGGCGTGCATGCGCTCGGTGTCGATGCCGGCCTCGGGCGTGACGCACCAGTCGTTCACGCCGATGGCGACGTCGTACACGAGCGCGTCGTCGCACGCGAAGTAGAAATCGATCACGCCGCCTTCGTCCTCGTCGTCCCAGAGCACATTGTCGTGGAAATAGTCTCCGTGGATGATCCCTTGCGGGAGCACCGAGTCGTCGTGCATCGCCTGGTAACGGTTCTCCTCGTCGATCACCTGCGCCTCGGCCGCGGAGATGCGCGTGCGAAGCCGCTCGGCGAAGGCTTCACGCCATGCGCGCCCCCGCGGATTCTCGAGGCCCGCGTCGTAGGAGACGGCGGCCACGTGGATCGCGCCGAGGATCGCACCGGCCTTGCGGCAAGCGTGCGCGTCGGGACGGGGCTTGGGCGCGCCAGGAAGCCGCGTCACGATCACGGCGGGCTTGCCGGCGACCTCCACGATCATCTCGCCATCGTCGCGGCGCACCGGCGCGGGGCAGCGCACGTCGTGATGCGCGAGGTGGTCCATGAGGCCCACGTAGAACGGGATGTCCTCGCGCGCGATGTGCTCGAAGAGCGTGAGCACGTACTCGTTGGCGGTCGTCGTGAGGAAGTAGTTCGTGTTCTCGACGCCTTGGGCGATTCCTTCGAGGCCCTCGAGGGCGCCCAGCGAATAGTTCTCGAGGAGCGAGCGCGTTTCCTCGACCGAGACGGCAGTGAAGACCGACATGCCTACCGCTTTCTTGTCAGAACTCCCAGAGCACCCACTGGGGAACGCGCACGTGGGGATCGAACGAATCTTCGCGCGTGAAGGTTCCGTCGCCGCGGTTGTCGACCAGCACATAGGCCTTGCCGTGCTTCGGCGTCACCCGCTGCATGTAGAGCTTGCCGTGGATGCGGTATTCCTGGATCACCTGGTCGCCTTCCTGGCGCGTCGTCACCTGCGGCTCGGGGGTGTCGGTCTGGCTGATCGGCGGCGGCATGGGAGGATCGTCGAGCGGCACGGAGCCCGGCGGGATCGGACGCGCGGCGGATTGCGCGGCAGCCGGCAGGGCGATCGCGAGGAGGAAGGCGGCAGTGAGGAGTCGCATGGAGGTTGGCGCCGAGTGTAGCAGTTAGAGCGCGAGCTCCGCCTCGCGTTCCGCGAGCGAAGGCTCGAATCCGCGCGAGTGGTAATGGTCGAAGATCGCATCCACCACCGCCTTGGGGTCGTCGATCACGCGGATGAGGCCCGGGTCGTCCACGCCGATCATGCCGTCGGCGCGGAGCTGGCCGTTCATCCAGTCGAGGAGGCCCTTCCAGAAGGACGAGTTCACGAGGATCACGGGGACCTTGCGGATCTTGCCCGTCTGCACCAGGGTGAGCACCTCCATCAGCTCGTCCATGGTGCCGAAGCCGCCGGGCATCATCACGAAGGCGCAGGAGAGCTTCACGAACATGACCTTGCGCGCGAAGAAATGCTGGAAGGTATGCGAAACGTCCTGGAAGGAATTCCCGCTTTTCTCGTTGGGCAGCTGGATGTTCAATCCGACGCTGGGGCTGGAAGCCGCGAAGGCGCCCTTGTTGACCGCCTCCATGATCCCGGGCCCGCCGCCCGAGATCACGGAGAAGCCGGCTTCCGAGAGGCGGCGCGCGATGTCCTCGGCGACCTTGTAGTAGGGATGCTCCGGCGTCATGCGCGCGCTGCCGAAGATGGAGACGGCGGGCTGGATCGCCTGGAGCCTTTCGGTGGCCGTCACGAACTCTGCGATAATTTCGAACATCCGCCACGCCTCGCGAGCCGAGCTCTGCGAGCGCCTGATGAGCTGGGGATCCGACGGTTTGGGGACCTTGGGTGCGGTGATTGCCATGGGGGCCTCGCCCGATTGAGATGAACGACTCCGAGAAAAGACTCCTGCTCGTCGACGCGTCGAGCTACCTGTACCGTGCCTTCCACGCGCTGCCGGAATTCCGCAGCCCCGCGGGCGAGCCCACGGGCGCGATCCTGGGCGTGGTGAACATGCTGAGGAAGCTCAAGCAGGATTTCCCCTCCGATTATATCGCCGCGGTCTTCGATCCCAAGGGCAAGACCTTCCGCGACGCGATCTATCCCGAATACAAGGCCACGCGCCAGGCCATGCCCGAGGACCTCGCGCGCCAGATCGAGCCGCTGCACGAGACGGTGGCCGCGCTCGGCTGGCCGGTGGTGGTGGTCGACGGCGTCGAGGCCGACGACGTGATCGGCACGCTGGTGAAGCGCGCCGCGGAGCACGGCATGAGCTCGGTCATCTCCACGGGCGACAAGGACCTCACGCAGCTCGTGAACGACAGGGTGCTTTGGGTGAACACCATGGCCACCCCCTACGAGAAGCTCGATCCGGCCGGGGTGAAGGCGAAGTTCGGCGTGCCGCCCGAGCTCATCGTCGACTACCTCGCGCTCATCGGCGACGCCGTGGACAACGTTCCGGGCGTCGACAAGGTGGGCCCCAAGACCGCCTGCAAGCTGATCGAGCAGTACGGCACGCTCGAAGGCGTGATCGGGCACGCGGACGAGGTGAAGGGCGTGGTGGGCGAGAACCTGCGCAAGGCGAAGGACTGGCTTCCCACCGGGCGCAAGCTCCTCACGGTCAAGGTCGACGTGGAGCTGCCCTTCGAGATGGAGTCGCTCCTCTTCAAGGGCAGCGACGACCCGAAGCTCGTGGAGCTCTTCGGCCGGTTCGGGTTTCGCACGCTGCGCGACGCGATCCTCAAGAAGGAGGACGCGCCCGAGCACGGCGATGCGCCGATGCCGCAGGCTCCGGGCGCCAAGGGCGGCGGCCGCAACTTCGGCCTGCTCACCGCCACGCTCGAGCCCATGGCCGACGCGGTGCCCTTCGTGGCGACGCGCAACTACGAGACGATCCTCGACGAGGAGGCGCTGGAGCGCTGGGCGCGCAAGCTCGAGGAGGCGAGCCTCGCCTGCATCGACACCGAGACCACGAGCCTCGATCCCATGACCGCGCAGCTGGTGGGCATCTCGGCGGCGGCCTCGCCCGGCGAGGCGATGTACCTGCCGCTCACGCACAGGTACGCGGGCGCGCCCCCGCAGCTCGATTCCGCGAAGGTCCTCGCGCGCCTCAAGCCCTGGCTCGAGGATCCGAAGAAGGCCAAGGTCGGGCAGAACGCGAAATACGACCGCCACGTGTTCGCCAACCACGGCGTGAACGTGCAGGGCGTGGAACACGACACGCTTCTCGAGTCGTATGTGCTGGAAAGCAACCAGCGCCACGACATGGTGGCGCTCGCCACGCGCTACCTCGGCACGAGCGACCTGATCCAGTACGCCGACGTGGCCGGCAAGGGCGCCTCCCAGATCCCGTTCGACCAGGTGGAGATCCAGCGCGCCGCGGCCTACTCGGCGGAGGATTCGGATGTCACGCTGCAACTTCACGGCGCGCTGCATCCGCGGCTTGCGAAGGACGACAAGCTGAGCCGCGTCTACTCCGAGATCGAGATCCCGGTCGCCGGCGTCCTCCTCACGATGGAGAGGAACGGCGTCCTCATCGATTCGCAGCAGCTCTCGAAGCAGGGCCAGGAGCTCGGGCAGAAGATGCTCGAGCTCGAGCAGAAGGCCTACGAGCTCGCAGGCGGCCCGTTCAACCTGGGCTCGCCCAAGCAGCTTTGCGAGGTGCTCTTCGATCGGCTGAAGCTCAAGGTCGTGAAGAAGACGCCCTCGGGCGCGCCGTCCACCGACGAGGAGGTGCTGGAGAAGCTCGCACTCGACCACCCCATCTGCAAGGCGCTCCTCGAGCACCGGGGACTGTCGAAGTTGAAGAGCACCTACACCGACAAGCTGC
>DATBEA010000125.1:0-6488 GCA_036276215.1 Usitatibacter sp. | reverse complement strand
CGCGCAAAGGCCATGGAAAGCCTCTACATGGGCTGCGTGAGCTTCACCACGCGCTTCTTCGCCGACGGGCGCATCGACAAGAAGTCGCTGCGCCAGGCCGAGCTCGCGGCGCGCGGCCAGGTGCAGACGCTCGCGGCGCGCTTCGAGAAGGAAGGCTGGCGCGAGGCCGTCGGCTCCTCGGGCACCGCGCGCTCGATCGCCGAAGTGCTCCTGAAGAACGGCCAGGTGCCGCGCGGCATCACCGGCTCCGGCCTCGCATGGCTTCGCGAGCAGCTTCTCGCCGCGGGCGACCTTCGCAAGCTCTCGCTGGAAGGCCTTCGCGAGGATCGCGTGCCGGTCGTGGCCGGGGGCGTGGCGATCATGTCGGGCATCTTCGCCGAGCTGGGGCTGGAGGAGATGACGGTGGCCGAAGGGGCCCTTCGCGACGGCGTGCTCTGGGACCTCCTGGGGCGCGTGCACCATCGCGACATCCGCGACGTGACCGTCGAGCAGTTCATGCGCCGCTACCACGTGGAGATCGCGCAATCGCAGCGCGTGGGCACGCTCGCGAAGTCGCTCTTCAAGGGCCTCGTCGAGAAGGCCGACATCGAGGCGGTGGCGCCGTTCCTCGACTGGGCCACGCGCCTGCACGAGATCGGCATGTCGATCGCGCAGGGCGCCTATCACAAGCATTCGGCGTACATCCTCGCCAACGCCGACATGCCGGGGTTCTCGCGCCAGGAGCAGGGCTACCTGTCCAACCTCGTGCTCGCGCAGCGCGGCAAGCTCTCCAAGATGGGCGAGGCCTTCGACGACGACCCGCGGCTCGCGGCGCTCGCCATGTGCCTGCGCCTCGCGGTGATCTTCTACCGCAGCCGGCGCTCGTTGAAGCTCCCGAAGCTCTCGCTCGATCGCGCGGGTGACGGGTTCACGCTGTCCATCGAGCGCAAGTGGCTCGAGGAAAACGGCCTCGTGTCGGTCGCGCTGGAAGCCGAGCGCGAGCAGTGGGACACGGTGGGCGTGGGCTTCGAGGTGGCGGAAACCTAGCTCAGGCGAGGGCTTCGAGCGTCGTGCGCAACGCCGACTCCGGCGTGCCATCCTTCCACGGAAGCGCCACGTCGTAGTCGCGCACGAGGCAATCGTCGGGAAGCGTCGCGATCGGCGCGAAGTCGCGATGCGCGATGTATTCGGGGCGCTTGAAGCGGCGGATGTGGTTGGAGACCGCGCAGAGCGAGAGGTACACCGACACGCGGTTCCACGGCGAGAGGTTCGACGTGGACGCGTGCACGAGGCAGCCGTGGAAGAGGATCATCGAGCCCGGCGGGCCCTTGGGGGCGACGATGCCGCGCTTCGCCACGAGCTGGCGGATGGCATCGTGGTCGATGGTCCACAGCGGATAGCTCGTGGTGCTCGTGTCGTGGCCCGCGGGAAGCGCGCCCTGCTTGTGGCTTCCGGGAATGAACATGAGCGGGCCGTTGAACTCGTTCACCTCGTCCAGGAAGATCGCGACGTTCATGGCGCGCGCCTCGGGCATGAGGTCGTCGTTCATCCAGGTCCCGTAGTCCTGGTGCCATTGCCAGACGTCGCCGTCGAAGGCCATCTTGCCGTTGATCTTGAACTGGTGCATGTACACCGGCTCCTCGAAGAGCTGCACCACCGGGTCGATCATGCGGGGATGGCGCGCGAGCTTCGCGAAGGGCTTCGAGTACAGGTGCGCCGCGAAGTTGGTGCGCACCGAGTCGCTGCCCTTCTCGCGCACGTTCTCGGGGCGGCGCATGGCGTAGAGCCGCGGGACATCGTCGGTGAGCGCCTTGATCTCGGCCGCCGAGAAAAGGCTCGGGAAGAAGAGGTATCCGTCGCGGTCGAAATCGGCGACCTGCCGTTCGGTGAGCTTCATGGGTCCTATTCTCGCGCCAACCTACTCGCGAGCCAAGTCCGGCTTCATCACGGCGACCAGCACCGTCTCGGCGTTCCTGCCCTCGCCCTTCGTGGCGAACCACCACGCGGCGCCCTTGGGCATCGCCACGCCGCCGTCGGCGCCCAGGAGCTGCGCCGCGACTTCGCCCAGGGTCGGCTGGTGTCCCACGACCATCACGGTCCCCCCGGCGCGCGGCCAGCCGGCCGCCTCGAGGACGCTCTGCGAGGAAACGTCGGGCGCCACGCGATCGTCCACCGCGAATTCCACGCCGAGCGGCTCGACCGTCTGCAGCGTGCGGTTCGAGGGGCTCACGATCACGCGGCACTTTTCGGGAAGCCGGGGCTTCAGCCACTGCGCCATGCGCTCGGCCTGCTTGCGCCCGTGCTTCGTGAGGTCGCGCTCGAGGTCGGACTTGTGTCCCTTGTCCTCGGCTTCGGCGTGCCTCCAGAGGATGAGCTCCATGGATTATTCCGGCCCCGGCTCCGGAACCGCGCGCCCCCCGCGGGTCGTGAGCGTGATGCCCCCCAGGATGAGGCCGATCCCCACCAAATGGAAAGGCTGGATGCGCTCGCCCAGGAAGATCCAGGCGAGCAGGCTTCCGAAAACCGGCATGAGGTGCATGAAGATCCCCGCGATGTTGGAGCCCACTTCCGCGACCGCACGATTCCAGAACACGTACGCGACGAAGGAAGGAAAGACGCCGACGTAGAGCATCGCGCTTACCGTGGCCGGTGTCCACTCGATGCGCCCGTCCATGAAGAGCATCTCGTAGAGGAAGACCGGCACGAGGAGCACCAGGCCCACGATGGCGCACGCGGCTACAAGGGCCAGGCCCGGGACGTCCGGCGGCTTCGTGCGCAGGAAGATCGTGTACGCGGCCCAGAACGACACGCCGGCCAGCAGGATCAGGTCGCCGCGGTTGAGCGAGAACGTGGCGATCACCGACGGATCGCCGCGCGTGAGGATCGCGAGGACGCCCAGGAGCGACACCGCAACCCCCAGGCCCTGCAGCCGCGTGATCGTGTCGCGATAGATGAGCCACCCGAGCAGGATGATCACCACGGGGACGGCGCTGTTCAGGATCACGCCGTTGGTGGCCGTCGTGTACTGCAGCCCCATGTACGTGAAGACGTTGTAGGGCCCGGTGCCCCAGATGCCGAGCCACGCGATGGTGCGCCAGCGCCGGCGTATCGCGGGCCAGTGGGTGACGAGCTCCTTCCACGCGAAGGGCAGCATCACCGCCACCGCGACCGCCCAGCGGATGAAGGTGAACGCGAAGGGCGTCACGTGCCCCGCGATGGCACGGCCGATCACCCAGTTGATCGACCAGAAGAACGTGGTGAGGGTGAGCAGGAAGTAAGGGGAGGCGTGAAACGGGGCGCGGCGGGACATCGGAGCGAACGCGAACGCGTGAGGCGCAATTATACGCAGGTGGTACGCTCGCGAATCCGCCAAGCGCCGCCGAGATGAGCGAGAACATCCCCGCCCCCGAGCAGCCGCAGGTCGCGCACGCGTCCGCGTGGGCGCCGCTGCGGCTTCGCACCTTCCGCATGCTCTGGCTGGTGTGGTTCGCCTCCAACGTGTGCATGTGGATGAACGACGTGGCGGCGGCATGGCTCATGACCTCGCTCACCACGTCGCCCACGCTCATCGCGATGGTGCAGACCGCCTCGTCGATGCCGGTCTTCCTGCTGGGCCTGCCCTCGGGCGCGCTCGCCGACATCGTGGACCGCCGGCGCTACTTCATGGTGACGCAGGCCTGGATCGCGACCAACGCCGCGATCATCTATTCGGTGTCGGTCGCGGGCCTGCTCTCGGCTCCCGTGCTCCTCACGCTCGTCTTCACCAACGGCATCGGGCTCGCGATGCGCTGGCCCGTGTACGCGGCGATCCTGCCCGAGCTCCTGCCGCGCGGCGAGCTTCCCGCGGGACTTGCGCTCAACGCGGTCGCGGTGAACGGCGCGCGCGTGCTCGGCCCGCTCCTTTCGGGGGCGATCATCGCGGCGCTGGGCAGCCAGTACGTCTTCGCGCTCAACTTCATCGTATCGATCGTCGCGGCGATCGTGCTCTGGCGCTGGCGTCGGGAGACCAAGCCGTCGGTATTGCCGGGCGAGCGCTTCATCGGCGCGATGCGCCTGGGTTGGCAGTTCGTGCGCGAGTCCCAGCGCATGCGCAACGCCGTCGTGCGCACCTCGACCTTCTTCCTGCATTCGACGGCCCTCCTCGCGCTGATCCCGCTGGTGGCCAAGCAGCTCGGCGGCGGCGCGGGCGAGTACACGCTGCTCTTCTCCTGCCTGGGGATCGGCGCGATCTTCTCGGCCACGCAGCTGCCGCGCATGCGCGGGCGATGGAACCGCGACCAGATCGCCGTGGGCGGCTCGATCCTGCATGGGCTGGCGACCGCCGTGGTCGCCTTCGCGCCCACCACGTGGATCGCCGCGCCGGGCATGTTCGCCGCCGGCATGGGATGGATCGTGGTCGCGAACTCGGTCACCGTCGCCGCGCAGCTCGCCCTTCCCGACTGGGTGCGGGCACGCGGGATGGCGATCTACCAGATGGCGATCATGGGCGGAAGCGCGCTGGGCGCCGCGATCTGGGGCAAGCTCGCCGACCTCACCTCCGTTCCCGACAGCCTCGCGATCGCCTCGGTGAGCATGCTGGTCTCGCTGATGGCCACGTGGAACCGCACGCTCGAGGGCACCGAGGACCACACGCCGACCCACCCGTTCGACGAGCCCGTGCCCGCGCGCGAGGTGGGCCTCGACGAGGGGCCGGTGATGGTCATGATCGAGTACTTCATCGATCCGGCGCGCGCCGCCGAGTTCGACGCGGTCATGTCGGAGACGCGCGGCTCACGCCTCCGCGCCGGCGCCGTGTCGTGGGCGCTCTTCGAGGACCTGGAGCGCCCGGGCCGCTTCGTCGAGCACTTCGTCTGCGACACGTGGGTCGATTATCTCAGGCGCTTCGACCGCTTCACCGCCGCCGACGAGCGCCTGCACGAGCGGCGCCACGCGCTGCACATCGCCGAGGGGCCGCCGCGCATCTCGCGCCACGTGGCGCGGCATCCTTCGTCTTGAACGCTCAGCCCACGGCGCGCAGCGTCTGGAGCGGCGGGGCGCTCACGACGCGGCGCGTTCCGAGGAGGCCCGCGATCGCCACGCAGAGCCCGCCGATGAAGATGCCCGCCATGGGCAGCGGCCAGCTGGGCTCGTAGGCCACGCCGAGCACTTTTTCGGAGAGCACCATCGCGGTGGCGACCGCGCCCGCCGCGGCGATGGCGCCCGCGAGAAGGCCGATCGTGAGGAACTCGGCGAGCTGCATCACCGTGAGCTGGCGGCGGCTCGCACCCAGCGTGCGAAGCACCGCGCCCTCGAACACGCGTTCGTCCTGCGTGGAGGCGATCGCGGCGAAGAGCACGACCACGCCCGCGGCGATCGCGAAGAGGAAGACGAACTCCACCGCGCGCGAGACCTGGTCGGTGATCCGCTGGAACTGCGCCATCATCGCCGAGAGGTCGATCACGCTCACGTTCGGGAACGACTTCACCAGGCCCGTGATCACGTCGTCGCGGCCCGCGTCCAGGTGGAAGCTCGTGATCCAGCTGGCCGGATAGCCCTGGAGCAGCGCCGGGCTCGCGAGGACGAAGAAGTTGGGCCGGAACGAATCCCAGTCCACCTTGCGAAGGCTCGTGACCGGCGCGGTGAAGCGCGATCCCGCCACGTCGTAGGTGAGCCTGTCGCCCACCTTGATGCCGAGCGTTCCGGCGATCCCCTCTTCCATGGAAAATTCGGGCGCGGTGGCGCCGGGCGCCCAGAACTTGCCCGAGGTGACGCGATTGTCGGGCTGCAGCTTGTCGCCCCACGAGAGGTTGAACTCGCGCTCGGCGAGGCGCCGCGCGCGCAGGCCCTTGAACGACTCGCCGCTCACCGCGCGCCCGTCGATCTCGACCAGCCGCCCGCGCACCATCGGGAAGAGCTCGGGGGGCGTCATGCGCAGCGACGTGAAATACGCGCGCAGCGCGTCGAGCTGGTCGGACTGGATGCCGATCGCGAAACGGTTGGGCATGTCGGGGGGCAACGACTGCTGCCAGCGCGTGATGATCTCGGTGCGCACGAGCGTGAGGAGCAGCATCGCCATGAGGCCCAGGCCCAGCGCGATGATCTGGACCAGGCTCGCCCCCGTGCGCCGGCGCAGGTTCGCGAGCCCGTAGCGCCACGGCCCGGAGGCGGCCGAGCGCGCGCGGGCCACCGCGCGGATCAGCGCATAGCCCGCCACGGCCGCGACCGCGAGCGCGCCGGCGAAACCGCCCAGGGTGATGGCGCCCAGCTTCAAGTCGCCCGCCTGCCAGAGGACCAGCGCGCAAAGCGCAACAAGCCCCAGCAGGAAAGCCGCGGCGCTCATCGGCTCGGCCGCGGACAGCTCCCTTCGCAGGACGCGTAGCGTGGAGACGTTACGCAACCGCAGGAGCGGCGGCAGCGTGAAGCCCAGCAGCAGCACGAGCCCGATCGCCGCGCCGCGCAGAGCGGGCATGGCGCTCGGTCCGGGCAATTTCACCGTGAAGAAACCCGAGAGCCATTGGGCGAGCACGGCC
>DATBEA010000124.1:0-11898 GCA_036276215.1 Usitatibacter sp. | reverse complement strand
TCCAGCGGCCCAACGCCGTGGGCGAGAAGGGCGCGCTCAAGGTGTACGGCAAGGGCGAGAAGGCGGCTTTCGATTGGGACCGGGTGTAGACGCGAGACGTGGGACGCGAGACGTGAGCGAAATCGACTACGGCAGCAGGATTCCCAACAACGTGGACCTCGCGGGCGACCGGGCGTTGCAGCGCGCTCTCGAGCAGTGGCAGCCCAACTTCTCGGGATGGTGGCGCGAGATGGGGCCCGACGGCTCGCACGATTTCGACGTGTACCTGCGCACGGCGACGAGCGTGGAGCCGGATGGCTGGGCGCACTTCGGCTATGTGAAGATGCCCGACTACCGCTGGGGGATCTTCCTCGCGCCGGGCGGCGGCGATCGCAAGATCCACTTCGGCGACCACCTGGGCGAGGACGCGTGGCAGGAAGTGCCCGGCGAGCACCGCGCCAACCTGCGCCGCATCATCGTGACCCAGGGCGACACCGAGCCCGCCTCCGTCGAGCAGCAGCGCCACCTGGGGCTCACCGCGCCCAGCCTCTACGACCTGCGCAACCTCTTCCAGATCAACGTCGAGGAAGGCCGCCACCTCTGGGCGATGGTCTATCTGCTGCACCGCCACTTCGGGCGCGACGGCCGCGAGGAGGCGGAGGCGCTCCTCGAGCGGCGCTCGGGCGACTCGGACAACCCGCGCATCCTGGGCGCCTTCAACGAGCGCACGCCCGACTGGCTCGCGTTCTTCATGTTCACGCACTTCACCGACCGCGACGGCAAGTTCCAGCTGAAGGCGCTCGCCGAGTCGGCCTTCGACCCGCTCGCGCGGACCACGCGCTTCATGCTCACCGAGGAGGCGCACCACATGTTCGTGGGCGAGGCGGGGATCTCGCGCGTGATCCAGCGCACCTGCGAGGTCATGAACGAGCTGGGTACCGACGATCCGCAGCGCCTGCGCGCCGCCGGCGTGATCGACCTCGCCACGCTCCAGCGCTACCTCAACTTCCACTACAGCGTGACGCTCGATCTCTTCGGCGCCGACGAGTCGAGCAATGCGGCGACCTTCTACGCCTCGAGCCTGAAGGGCCGCTTCGACGAGGCGAAACGCGACGACGACCATCGCCTGCGCGGGCAGGCCTACGAAGTGCTCGAGGTGAAGGACGGGCGCCTCGTGCCGCGAGCGGTGCCGATGCTCAATGCCCTGAACGAGGTGCTGCGCGACGACTTCGTGGACGACTCGCTGGGCGGCGTGAGCCGCTGGAACAAGCGCATCGAGAAGACCGGCGTGGCGTGGCGGCTCTCGCTTCCCCACAAGGCGTTCAACCGGCGCATCGGGACTCTCGCCGGTGTGCGCGTGTCTCCCGCGGGCGAGATCGTGGACGAGGCGACCTGGGGCTCGCGCGAGCACGAGTGGCTTCCCACCGCGAGCGATCGCGCCTTCGTGGCATCTCTCATGGGCCGCGTGGTCGAGCCCGGCAGGTTCGCCGGATGGATCGCCCCGCCCGCCACCGGCATCGACCGGCATCCCGTGGACTTCGAATACGTGCGCTTCGCGTGATGCAGAGCCTTTCGGTCGCCCGGGAGGCCGGCGTGTTGCGCGTGATGCTCACCCGGCCCGAGGTCCACAACGCATTCGACGAGGAGGTCATCGCCGGCCTCGACGAAGCCTTCGCGCAGGCCGCGAACGATCCGCAGGTGCGCGCGATCGTGATCGCCGGACGCGGCAAGAGCTTCTGTGCCGGCGCCGACGTCGAGTGGATGAAGCGCCAGGGCGAGGCGAGCGAGGACGCCAACCTCGAGGATGCGCGCCGATTCGCCGCGATGCTGCACGGCATCGCGTCCTCGCCCAAGCCCACCATCGCCGCGGTGCACGGCGCGTGCATGGGAGGCGGCGTGGGTCTCGCGTGCGCCTGCGACTTCGCGATCGCCGCCGAGAGCGCGCGCTTCACGGTGAGCGAGGCGCGCCTGGGGCTGCTTCCCGCCGTGATCGGCCCGTACCTCGTCGCGGCCGTGGGCTTGCGCCAGGCGCGCCGGCTCGCCATGTCCACCGCGCGGATCGACGCGCAGGAAGCCGAGCGCATCGGGCTCGTGCACCGCGTGGTCGCGGACGAGAAGCTCGCCGAATCGGTCGAGGCCCTGCTCACGCAGCTGCGCGGGAGCGCGCCCGGCGCCATCGCCGAGATCAAGGCGCTCTACCCGCGCCTCGCCACCCTGGGCATGGGGCCGGAGGTGCGCGAGCTCACCGCCCAGGCCATCGCGCGCGTGCGCGGCGGCGAGGAAGCGCGAGAGGGATTCGCCGCGTTCCTCGAGAAGCGCCCTCCCCGCTGGACGCTATGATGGACGCATGAAGCGGCGCGACTTCATCCAGGTGTGCTCGGCCTCCGCGGCGGGCGCGACACTCCCGACCGTTTCGCAGGCCACGACGCTCACCGCGCGCAAGTACGCCCGCGCGAAGCTGGTCGACGAAAGGGGCGATGCGGTTCGCCTCGACGCCCTGCGCGCCGGCACGACCTACGTGTTCGACTATCCGTACGCGGCCACGCCCTGCTTCCTGCTGCGCCTGGACAAGCCCGTGGCATCCGGGATCGTGCTGAAGACCGGCGACGGCGAGATCTACTCGTGGGAAGGCGGCATCGGCGCGCAGAAATCGATCGTCGCGTATTCGGCGATCTGCGCCCACAAGATGACCTACCCCACGCGCCAGGTGAGCTTCATCGGGTACCGCAACGGGCCGAGCCCCGTGGCCGGTCCCGGCAAGGTGATCACCTGCTGCTCGGACCGCAGCGTCTACGATCCGGCGGCGGGCGCGAAGGTGGTGTCGGGCCCGGCGCCGCAGCCGCTCGCGACGATCCTGCTCGAGCACGACCCGAAGGCGGGAGAGACCTTCGCCGTCGGCACCTTCGGCGGGGAGATGTTCGACGAGTTCTTCCGCAAGTACGAGTTTCGCCTGCAGCTGGAGATGGGGCAGCGCGCCAGGGCCTCGATCTCGGGGACGACGACGGTGAAGCCGCTCGCCAGCTACAGCGCCCAGTGGGCGCAGTGCTGAGACAGGACCACCCCGACCGCGTGCGCGCACGGGTTGGGTTCCCGTCTCCACGGGAATGACAGCTAGATCGAGAAGCTCTCCCGCGCCGCGCCCTCGAGTCCCTTCAAATCCACGCCGCGCACGTGCGGCGCCAGGAGCCCGATGAACTCCACGGCGTAGCTGCGCAGGTACGCGCCGCGCTTCCACGCAAGCCGCGTGGTCTGCGCCGGAAACAGGTGATCGCAGTCGAGCGCCACGAGGCCGTCCTCCTGGCCGCGGCGAAATGCCCGCGACGAGATGATTCCCACGCCCAGCCCGAGGCTCACATACGACTTGATCACGTCGGAGTCGAGCGCGGTGAGGACCACGTCGGGCGCCAGCCCGCGCGCGGCGAAGGTGCGATCGACCGCGTTGCGCCCGGCGAACGTGGGATCGTAGGTGACGATCGGGTGCGCGGCGATCGCCTCCAGCGTGAGCGGCTTCACGCGCGCGAGCGCATGGCCGCGCGGCACCACCACGCAGTGGTGCCAGCGGTAGCAGGGAATGGTCATGAGCTCGGGCGGCTCCTCGAGCGCTTCGGTGGCGATGGCCAGGTCGGCCTCGCCCTCGACGACCATCCGCGCGAGCTGCTGCGGGTTGCCCTGGAGAAGCTTCAGCTTCACGTCGGGAAAGCGCTTCTTGAACTCGGTCACGATGGGCGGGAGCGCGTAGCGCGCCTGCGTGTGGGTCACGCCCACGGCGAGCGTGCCGCGCGCGTGGTGCGCGAACTCCTCGCCCACGGCCTTGAGGTTTCCCACTTCCTCGAGGATGCGCTCGATGGTGGCGACGATCTCGCGCCCGGCATCCGTCACGGCCGTGAGGCGCCTTCCCTGGCGGCGGAAAATCTCGGCGCCCAACTCCTCCTCGAGCGAGCGGATCTGCTTGGAGACGCCGGGCTGGGACGTGTGCAGGGCCTGGGCGGCCTCGGAAACGTTGAGATTGCGCCGCGCCACCTCGCTCACATACCTGAATTGCTGTAGATTCATGGGCTTGTCTTATTCCTGTAAGTTATCAATATAGCATAACTAAGTATTTCTCAGGAATGACGGGCCTGCCTACGATGGCCGGATGATCGAATTTCCGTATTCAGTCGCCGGTTTCGCCGTCGGCGCCATCGTGGGGCTCACCGGCGTGGGCGGCGGCTCCCTCATGACCCCGCTCCTCGTGCTGGGCTTCGGCGTGCCGCCGGTGAGCGCGGTCGGCACCGACCTGCTGTACGCCGGCATCACCAAGGCAAGCGGCGTCGTGGGCCACGGCATCAAGGGTCACGTCGACTGGAAGATCACGGGACGGCTCGCCGCGGGGAGCATTCCCGCCACGCTCGCGGCGCTGGCGCTCCTCGCCGTCCTTCCGCCGGCCGGCCCTGCGACGAGGCTCGTCGTTTCCACGGCACTGGGCATCATGCTCGTGCTCACCGCCTTGGCACTCGCCTTTCGCGCGAAGCTCCTCGCCTGGGCCACGCGAAACGCCGGCCAGGGCTGGATCGCCTCGCACCAGGCTCTCGCCACCGTCCTCACGGGCGCCTTCATCGGCTTCGCGGTCACGTTCTCCTCGGTGGGCGCGGGCGCCGTCGGCGTGACCGCCCTCGTGCTCCTCTACCCGGCCCTCGCGACGCTGAAGATCGTGGGAAGCGACATCGCGCACGCGGTGCCGATCACGCTCATCGCGGGCGCGGGCCACGCGTTCCTGGGCAACGTGAACGCGTGGCTGCTCGCGAGCCTTCTCGTGGGCTCCATTCCCGGAATCCTCGTCGGCACCCACCTCGCGGCGAAGCTGCCCGAGCGGGCGCTGCGCCACTCGCTCGTCGCCGTGCTGCTGCTCGCCGGCACGAAGCTCGTCCTCCACTAGCCATGTACCGCTACGACCGATACGACCACGCCCTCGTCGCCGAACGCGTCGCGCAGTACCGCGACCAGACGCGGCGCTTCCTCGCCGGGGAGCTCACCGAGGACGAGTTCCGGCCCCTTCGGCTTCGCAACGGGCTCTACATCCAGCGCCACGCGCCGATGCTGCGCGTCGCCGTTCCCTACGGCCTCCTCTCGTCGGTCCAGCTGCGCATGCTCGCGCATGTCGCGCGCACCTACGACCGCGGCTACGGCCATTTCACGACGCGCCAGAACATCCAGTACAACTGGCCGAAGCTGGAGCAGGTGCCCGACATCCTCGCGCTCCTGGCCGAGGTCGAGATGCACGCGATCCAGACTTCCGGCAATTGCGTTCGCAACATCACGATGGATCACTTCGCGGGCGTGGCGCCCGACGAGATCGTGGATCCGCGGCCGCTCGCCGAGATCATGCGGCAATGGTCCACGTTCCATCCGGAATTCTCGTGGCTGCCGCGCAAATTCAAGATCGCGTTGAATGGCGCCGTCGAGGACCGCGCCGCGGTGCTGCTGCACGACATCGGGCTGCACGTGGTGAAGAACGCCGCGGGCGAGGTGGGAATGCGCGTGATCGTGGGCGGCGGCATGGGGCGCACGCCGATCATCGGCCACGTGATCCGCGAGTTCCTCCCATGGCAGCACATGCTCACCTACGTGGAAGCGATCCTGCGCGTGTACAACCGCTACGGGCGCCGCGACAACGTCTGGAAGGCGCGCATCAAGATCCTCGTGAAGGCGCTCGGCGTGGAAGCCTTCACGCGCGAGGTCGAGGAAGAATGGGACGCGGTGAAGGACTCGCCCTCCGTCATCACCGACGAGGAGTTCGCGCGCGTCGCCGCCCACTTCGTGCCGCAGCCGTACGCGAAGCTGGCCGAGGTCGATTCCGGCTACGTCCAGGCGCTGGCCGACAGCCGCTCCTTCGCCAAGTGGGCGGAGCGCAATGTTCACGCGCACCGCGTGCCCGGTTACGCGGCCGTGACGCTTTCGCTCAAGAAGACGGGCGTGCCGCCCGGCGACGTGACCGCCGCGCAGATGGATTTCATCGCGGGGCTTGCCGAGCGCTACAGCTTCGGGGAGCTGCGCGTCTCCCACGAGCAGAACCTGATCCTCGCCGACGTGCGCAAGTCGGACCTCTTCGCGGTCTGGCAGGCGGCGAAATCCCAGGGCCTCGCCACGCCCAACATCGGGCTCCTCACCAACATCGTGGCCTGCCCGGGCGGCGATTTCTGCTCGCTCGCCAACGCGAAGTCGATCCCCATCGCGGAAGCCATCCAGCGCCGCTTCGACGACCTCGATTACCTGCACGACATCGGCGAGCTGGACCTGAACATCTCGGGCTGCATGAATTCCTGCGGCCACCATCACATCGGGCACATCGGCATTCTCGGCGTGGACAAGCAGGGCGCCGAGTTCTACCAGGTCTCCATCGGCGGACGGCAGGGATCGAAAGCCGCGCTGGGCCAGGTCATCGGGCCTTCCTTCGCCGCGGCCGAGATGCCCGACGTGGTCTCGAGCCTGATCGGCACCTACCTCGACATTCGCCACGACGACGAGCTTTTCGTGGACACGGTGCATCGCGTCGGCATCGGGCCGTTCAAGCGCTCGGTGTACGGGGAAACGAGGGAGGTGGCCAATGCCTGACGGAACAACCGAGGCCCGAGGCATGAGGCACGAGAACCTGGTGATTCGCGGAGGTCGCGTCGAGAACGACGTGTGGCAGGCGTTGGGCGTGGAACCCGGCGAGGATCTCTCCACGCTGCCCGCCGGACCGATCATCTTCCCGTTCAAGCTTGCCGCCGAACGCATCGACGAGCTCCTGCAACGAAAAGATCCCCTCGGCCTCTGGTTCGCTCCGGACGACGATCCCGCGGATCTCGCGCCTCGCGCCTCGCGCCTCGTGCCCCGCCTTTCCCTCATCGCCGTCCACTTCCCGAAATGGGGCGACGGGCGCGGCTACTCGATCGGGGCGCTGCTGCGCACCCGTTTCGGCTGGCACGGCGAGTTGCGCGCTTTCGGCGAGATCGGGCGCGACCACCTCTTCTACCTCGCGCGCTGCGGCTTCGACGCGTTCGCCCTCGCCCCCCATCGCGATCCGCACGCGGCGCTGGCGGGCCTCTCTGACTTCAGCCTCGCCTACCAGGGCGCGGTGGACGATCCGGTCCCGCTCTTCCGCAAGCGCTCGACGCTCGCCGCAGGAGGTTCCCGATGACGTCCCCCGAACGGCTCGAGCGCGCTCGACGCTTCCTTGCGAGCATCGAGAAGAACCATTCGCCCACGGCGCTCGCCTCGAGCTTCGGCGCCGAGGACATGGTGCTGCTGGACCTCATCGCCCGCGACGGCCTCGCCATCGACATCTTCACGCTCGACACCGGCAGGCTCCCGCGCGAGACCCACGCCCTCATCGCCGAGGTCCGCCGCAACTACGGGGTCGAGGTCGAGGTCTTCTCGCCCTGGCCGGAATCGGTGGACGCCTATGTCGCCGAGAACGGCATCGACGGCTTCTACGACGGCGTGGAGCAGCGCGTGGCGTGCTGCAACGTGCGCAAGGTGGAGCCCCTGAGGCGTGCGCTCGCCGGCCGGCGCGGCTGGATCACGGGATTGCGCCGCGAGCAGGCCTCGAGCCGCGTCGACGTGACGGAGGCCGAGCACGATCCCATCCACCACAAATGGAAATTCAGCCCGCTCGCCACGTGGACCGACGAGGACGTGTGGTCGTACCTGCGCGAGAACCACGTTCCCTACAACGCGCTGCACGACCGCGGCTACCCCTCCATCGGCTGCGAGCCCTGCACTCGCGCGGTCAAGCCCGGCGAGCACCCCCGCGCCGGCCGCTGGTGGTGGGAACAGGACGCCGCCAGGAAGGAATGCGGCCTGCACGCCATCCCGATCCGCATCGTGGAGCCCGCATGAGCGCCGTCCTGAAAATGGGGTCAGACCCCTTTTCCCGCATGGCGGAACGCCTTTCTCACGGGCAGGAAAAGGGGTCTGACCCCATTTCGCACCTCGACTGGCTGGAGGGCGAGGCGGTGCACATCATGCGCGAGGTGGTGGCGGAGGCGCGCAATCCGGCGCTGCTCTTCTCGGGCGGCAAGGATTCGATCGTGATGCTGCGCATCGCCGAGAAGGCGTTCCGGCCGGACCGGTTCCCGTTCCCGCTGCTGCACATCGACACGGGGCACAATTTCCCCGAGGTGATCGCCTTTCGGGACGTGCGCGCGGCCGAGCTGGGCGAGCGGCTGATCGTGCGCTCGGTGGAGGATTCGATCCGCACCGGGCGCGTGCGCCTTCGGCGGCCCGACGAGAGCCGCAACCCGCACCAGACCGTGACGCTGCTCGACGCCGTGCGCGAGCTCGAGATCGACGCGCTCTTCGGCGGCGCGCGCCGCGACGAGGAGAAGGCGCGCGCCAAGGAGCGCATCCTCTCGCACCGCGACGAGTCGGGCCAATGGGACCCGCGCAACCAGCGCCCGGAGCTCTGGAGCCTCTACAACGCACGCCTCGCGCCCGGCGAGCACCTTCGCGTCTTCCCCCTTTCCAACTGGACCGAGCTGGACATCTGGCAATACATCGCCCGCGAGCGCCTCGCCGTGCCGTCGATCTACTTCGCGCACGACCGCGAGGTGGTATCGAGGAACGGGCTCCTGGCACCGGTCACGCCGCTCACCCCGGCACGCGAGGGCGAATCGGTCGTCACGCGCCGCGTGCGCTTCCGCACCGTGGGCGACGTGACCTGCACCTGCCCCGTCGCCTCCGACGCGAGCACGCTCGACCAAATCATCGCCGAGACGGCGACCACCACGGTCACCGAGCGCGGCGCCACGCGCATGGACGACCGCACGTCCGACGCGTCGATGGAAATGCGCAAGCGTGAGGGCTATTTCTAGTGGCGCAGCCCTCCACGCTCCGTTTCACCACCGCGGGCTCGGTCGACGATGGAAAGAGCACGCTCATTGGCCGACTCCTCCTCGATGCCAAGGGGCTCCTCGAAGACCAGCTCGCGGCGGTGGCCCGCACCTCGGCGCGAGCCGGCATGCCGCTCGACCTTTCGCTCTTCACCGACGGGCTCACCGCCGAGCGCGAGCAGGGCATCACCATCGACGTGGCCTACCGCTACTTCGCCACGCCGCGGCGGCGCTTCATCATCGCCGACAATCCCGGGCACGAGCAGTACACGCGCAACATGGTCACGGGGTCGAGCACCTCCGACCTTTCCGTGATCCTGGTGGACGCCTCGCGCGGGGTCTCGCGCCAGACGCGGCGCCACGCCGCCGTCGCAGCCCTCCTCGCGATCCCGCGCGTCGTGGTCGCCGTGAACAAGATGGACCGCGTCGACTACGACCGCGCCGCGTTCGAGGAGATCGCCGCCGATTTCGCCGCGGTCTCGCAATCGCTGGGCCTCGCCGCCACCTACGTGATCCCGGTCTCGGCGCTCGAAGGCGACATGGTCGTGCGCCGCGGCGAGAACATGCCGTGGTACGAAGGCCCTACGCTGCTGGAAGTGCTCGAATCCGCACCCGCATCCCGCCCCGGATCGCAGCTTCGGCTCCCCGTGCAGCTCGTGTCGCGCTCGCGCTTCGGCGCCGGAGAGCTGCGCGGCTACCTGGGTCGCATAGAATCCGGGACGCTGCGCGCCGGCGACACGGTCGTCGCATGGCCGCAGGGCCTGGACGCGCGCGTGGATGCCTTGGTGGCGCTGGACGACATGCTCGACGTGGCGGTGGCCGGCACCTCGGTCACCGTGGTGCTCGACCGCCCGGTGGACGTAGCCCGCGGCGATCTTCTGAGCCACGCGCACGACGTGCCGGCGCGCGGACGCCGCCTGGACGCGCGCCTCACGTGGCTCGATCGCGAGCCCCTCGCGCCCGGCCGCCGCTATTGGCTCAAGCACGGCACGAGGAGCCTGCGCGCGACCGTGGAAGCCGTGCACTCGCGCCTCGACCTGGAAACCCTCGAGGGCGATCCCAACGCCACGAGCCTCGAATTCAACGACATCGGGTCGGTGCACATCCAGCTCGCCGGCACCCTCGCCGCCGACCGCTACGTGGACAATCGCGCCAATGGCAGCTTCATCCTCGTGGACGACGCCACCCACCAGACGGTGGCGGGCGGCATGATCTCGGAGGTGCACCGTGGGTAAGGTGTACCTCGTGGGCGCGGGCCCCGGCGCGCCGGACCTGCTCACGGTTCGCGCGGTGCGCCTGCTCGAGCGGGCGGACATCGTGCTGCACGACGCGCTCGTGCATCCCGAAACGCTCGCCCTCGCCGCGCGCGCCCGGCGGGTGGACGTAGGCAAGCGATACGGCAAGGTCTCCACCGAGCAGCGGTTCATCCACCGCACCCTCATCGAGGCCGCGCGAACGCACGAGACGGTGGTGCGCCTGAAGGGCGGCGACCCGATGCTCTTCGGCCGCGGGCAGGAAGAGATCGACGCGCTGCGCGCCGCGGGCATCGAGGTCGAGGTCGTGCCCGGCATTACCGCCGCGCTCGCCGCCGCGGCCACGCTCCAGGTCTCACTGACCCGCCGCGGCATCGCGCGCACCGTGGCGTTCCTCACGCCGCGCGTGGGCCGCGACGAGACGCCCTCCGAATGGGTGCCCGCCGCGCTCGAAGCCGACAGCGCCGTGCTCTACATGGCCGCGGGCGCCTCGCGCGAGATCGCGAATGCCCTCGTGGCGGCCGGCAAGCCCGCTTCCACACCCGTGGCGCTCGTCGAGAGTGCCTCCCTCGAAGGCGAGACGCGCTTCGCCACCACGCTGGAAGAGCTCCAGTCGCGCGACCTGCCGCGCGCCGAAGGCCCCGTCGTGATGTGCATCGGAGAGGTCTTCCGCGACGCGCGGGCCGTTGAATCCATCCTCCAGCAACCCCACGTTCGAATGGCATGAGCGATTCCGACAAGTACACCCGCGAGACGATCACCGACGTACGCCCCTGGACCGATAGCCTCTTCTCCTTCCGCACCACCCGCGACCGGGGATACCGCTTCGTGCCCGGACAATTCGCGCGATTGGGAGTCCCCGGCGCGGCCGAGGACAGCACCGTCTGGCGCGCCTACTCGATCGCCTCGGCCGCCCACGACGAGCACCTCGAGTTCTTCTCCGTCGTGGTCCCGGGCGGCGCCTTCACGAGCCGGCTTTCGAAATTGCGGGAAGGCGACGAGATCCTGGTCGAGCGCAAGAGCTACGGCTTCCTCACCACCGACCGCTTCGAGGCCGGCCGCGACCTCTGGATGCTCGCGACGGGAACCGGGCTCGCCCCCTTCCTGTCGATACTGCATGACTTCGCGACGTGGGAGTCCTACGACAACCTCATCCTGGTGCAGAGCGTGCGCACCCAGGCCGAGCTCGCCTACGAGGACCTCATCCGCGGCTTCGACAGGAGCGAGTACTACGCGCAGTTCGCGCACAAGCTGCGCTACGCGCGCATCGTGACGAGGGAGCCCGTGCCGGGAACGATGCGCGACCGGGTCACCAAGCTCCTCGCTTCGGGCGTGCTGGAGGAGAACATCGGATTGAAGCTCGACCACGACCGCTCGCGCATCATGCTGTGCGGCAATCCCGAGATGGTGGAGGACTCGCGCAAGCTCCTCACCGGGCGCGGCTTCCGCACGTCGCGGCGCGGGGAGCCCGGGCAGCTTGCGGTGGAGAACTACTGGTGAGCGCGCGCGATCTCGACGCCGAGCAGGCCGCCGCCGCCATCTTCGAGCGCGCGGCCGTGCGCGCCCGCGAGATGGGCCTTCGCTATGCCGGGGCCGTGACGCCCCGCGAAGCGTGGGAGCTGGTGCAAGCGAACGCCGCGGCGCTGGCCGACGTGCGAACGCCCATGGAGCTCGCCACCGTGGGGCGCATCGAGGGCGTGCCCCTCGTCGAATGGCCGCGCGACGGCGATGCGGATGCCGTAGACGAGTTCGCGCGCGCGCTTGCTCGCGAGTTCGATCCCGCGAAGCCGCTCCTGCTCATCTGCCGCAGCGGC
>DATBEA010000123.1:0-1757 GCA_036276215.1 Usitatibacter sp. | reverse complement strand
TCGGGCGACGGGCCGTCGGGCGTCACCACGACCTCGGCCGAGGCCGGCATGGGCGTCGCGGTGGCGAAGTTCATGATCGCGGCCATGGGCGGCAAGCTCGCGTTCTCGGCCCGGCCCGTGGGCGACCCGCTCTACGGCTTCACGCTGCAGTTCCCGGTGCGCCCGGTGCCGCCCCCGCCGCGCCGCGCGACCTACGTCTCGCTCGTGGGCCTGCCGGTGCTGGTGGTCTCGGGCGATTCCGAGCAGCGCCTGCAGGTGACCAACCTCCTGCGCGGCTGGCGCATGGTGCCGCTGGAAGCCGACAACGCCGCCATGGCGATGGCGCTCCTCGAGCGCATGCATTCGGAGAACGCGCCGGTGCCGCTCGTGATCCTCGCCAACCGCCTGCCGATGCAGGACGGCTTCCTCCTCGCCTTCCGCATCAAGAACCACGTGAAGTTCCTCTCGACGCTGGTGATGATGCTCGCGACCGAGGGCCGCCCCGGCGATGCGATCGCCTGCCGCGAGAACGGCATCGCGGCGTACATGCGCTACCCGATCGCCGACCGGCAGCTGAACGAGGCCATCGTCGCGGTCACGGGAGCCTCCGTGGACGCCGACGAGACCCCCACCCTCGTCACGCGGCACTCGCTGCGCGAGCACAGGAAGGGCGCCACGGTGCTGCTCGTCGACCCGGGCCGCGACAGCCAGATCCTCGCCGCGCACATCCTGGGGCGCGAGGACTGCAGCGTCGTCGTGGCGCAGGACCTGAAGGAAGCCTTCGCCTCCCTCGAGCAGGACCTCTACGACATCGTCCTCGCCGACACGAGCCTCGCCGGCCTCGACCGCGAGGACGCCGCGCGCGTGCTGCGCTCGCGCATCTCGCGCGACGCGGACAAGACGATACTCGTCGCGGTGAGCTTCGATCATTCGCCCGCATACCGCTCCGCCAAGCGCGCCATCGGGTTCGACGCGACGCTCGCCAAGCCCTTCCGCAAGGACGACCTGCTGGGCCTGCTCGAGAGCCTGGGCCGGGTCGCCGCCGAGGCGTCGTAGCGTTGTCCGGCGAGGTGCTGCGGCGCTGGGCCTGGCCCATCGCGCTCGCGGCGTGCGTGCTGGCCGCGGGGTTCGCGTCGGTCGCGGCCGGCCTCGACGTCAACTGGGACCTCAAGAACTACCACTACTACGATCCGTTCGCGTTCCTCGAGGGGCGCATCGGCTGGGACATCGCGCCCGCGCAGATCCAGACCTACCACAACCCGCTCCTCGACCTCGCCTTCTACGTGCTGGTGCGCGAGATCGCCTCGCCGCGCATCGTCGCCTTCGCGATGGCGTTGCCCGCGGGCGTGGCGGCCTTCCTGCTGCTGCGCATGCTCGCGGCGCTCTTCCCGCGCACGATGCCGGGCCGGTGGCTCTGGATCGGCCTCGCGTTCGCGATCGGGATCACGGGCTCGAGCGCGCAGGCGGTGCTGGGCACGACCATGGACGAATGGCCTCCGGCGATGCTGCTCATGGCGGGGCTCGCGGCGATCGCGGGCTCGACCGCGCGGCATCGTGCGCCGTCCGCCGCCGCCCTCGCCTTCGCGGGCTTCGCGGCCGGGCTCGCCATGGGATTGAAGCTCACCTACGGCGTGTTCGCATTGGCCCTGGTCGTGGCAGGCGCGGCACGCGGCGCCTGGCGCGAGAGCGCGCGCGGCGCGGCGCTCACCGGCGTGGGCGTGCTCGTGGGGCTGGCGCTCACCTATGGATTCTGGGGCGCCATCCTGTGGCGCGAATTC
>DATBEA010000122.1:0-1700 GCA_036276215.1 Usitatibacter sp. | reverse complement strand
CACGCCGCGCGCCTGCACGATATCGGCAAGTTCGCCATTCCCGACGCGATCCTCCTGAAGCCCGGCGCGCTCGACGAGGCGGAAATGAAGCTCATGCGCACCCATACGACCATCGGGGGCAACCTGCTCGACGGCCGGATTCCCGAGCTCTCCGGCGGCGGCGAGAGCATCGCGCGCTTCCACCACGAGCACTGGGACGGACGTGGCTACCCCGAAGGGCGTTCCCGCGACGCGATCCCGCTCGCGGCGCGCATCGCGGCGCTTGCCGACGTCTACGACGCGCTCACGCATGAGCGCCCGTACAAGCGGGCCTGGACCCACGAGGCGTCGGTGGAATACATCGGGTCCAAGCGCTCGACCCACTTCGACCCGCGGCTCACCGACATCTTCCTGGAGCTCATGGGCGAGGTCGCGGGCAACGTTCCGTCGTTCACCGCCGCGCAGGAAGGGGCCGCGGCCGAGTCGCCGTACGTATTGTCCGAAGCGCGGGCGAGCGCCGCTTTGGCGTAACCTTCATCCCCATGGCCAAGCCCCGCAATTCCACGAGCAAGGACGTGCAGCGCATCGAGGAGGAGGCGACTCCGCCGACACCGGTGATCTACGAGGTGGTCCGGCGCCTGGGCAAGGAGGAGATGGAGCGCCCGGCGGTTTCGCTCTGGTGGTCGGGCATCGCGGGCGGCCTTTCCATCAGCTTCTCGCTGCTGGCCGAAGGCATCCTGCGCATGCACCTGCCCCAGGCGCAATGGACGCCCCTCCTCGTGGCCATGGGCTATCCCGTGGGCTTCCTCATGGTGGTGCTCTCGCGCCAGCAGCTCTTCACCGAGACCACCATCACCGTGGTGCTCCCCCTCATGAAGGAGCCGACACGCGAGCATTTCGTGGGCCTCGCGCGCATGTGGGGCGTGGTCCTCGCGGCAAACCTCACCGGCACGCTCTTCGCGGCGCTCTTCTGCACGTACGCCCCCGTCGTCAGCCCGGAGCTTCGCGATTCGATGATCGCCATCAGCCGCGAGGCCATGGACCACGGATGGCTCGAGATGGGCTGCCGCGGCATCACGGCGGGCTTCCTCATGGCGGGCATGGTCTGGCTCATCCCCGCGGCGGGGCAGACCCAGTTCCACATCGTGGCGCTCATCACCTTCGTGATCGGCGCGGGCGACTTCTCCCACATCGTGGCCGGGAGCATGGAAGCATTCCTCGCCACGGTGAACGGCCACATGGAAGTGGCGGCGCTCTTCGGCACGTTCCTCGGGCCCGTGCTCGTGGGCAACGTCGTGGGAGGCACCGCGCTCTTCGCGCTCATCTCCTACGCGCAGGTGATGAAGGAGATCTGAGCCGCTAGCCCGAGCACCAGGACGCATCGCCAGGGCGTGTCGAGGCCAGGGCATCCAGCAGCGCCGCGGTTTCGGCATCGGGCTCCCCGTCGAAGAGCGCGCTTCGATAGTGCATCTGGAAGGCGGCGATGACGTTTCGCGTCTCCGCATCGAACTGCCCCGAGCGCGGCACGGCGTAGCCCACGCAACCCAGCCGCTGCTGGAACCACTCGGCGCCGGGCTTCGTGGCCTCGAAGGTCGATCGCTTGATCGCAACGAGATCCGCGTCCGGCCACTCGGCGAGGCCCGTGTCGGCGAGGCGCTTCCACGGGAACCGGGGACCTGGATCGACCTTGCGCTGCGGCGCGATGTCGCTGTGGCCGACGA
>DATBEA010000121.1:0-9160 GCA_036276215.1 Usitatibacter sp. | reverse complement strand
GCCGTATAGGAGTAGTTGCCGGTCGCGGTGACCTCAGCCGTGAGCTCCGCGTCCTTCAGGCGATCGGCGATCTCGGGCGCCATCGCGATGGTCTGCATGAGGAAGCTGGACGGATCGGTCTTGCGCGACTTCAGGTATGCGGGCCAGCACACGGCGCCCACGCTGGTCGTGCCGTCCTTCAGCGGGATGAACCAGAACCATCCGTGCTCGAACCAGACGATGGTGATGTTTCCCTCGGCGCTGCCGGGATTGCGCCGCGCATTCCGGAAGTGCCCGAAGATCGCGGCGCTCGCATGCTTGGGGTTCCTGCGCTTGATCGCGAAACGGTCGGCGAGGAAGGTGTCGCGGCCGGAGGCGTCCACGAGGAAGCGCGTGCGCCACTGCTGCACGCTACCGTCACCGAGCTTCAAATGCACCACCGTGTCCTCGCCGCGCGCGAGGTTGCCGAAATCGACCGAGGTCACGCGCGCCTCTTCATATACCCGGGCGCCCTTGGCCGCGCAGTTGCGCAGCAGCATGTGGTCGAACTCGGAGCGGCGCACCTGGAAGGCATGGGGCCAGCGCTTGTCGAAGGCCGTGGAAAACTGGAACGCCACCGTCTTTCCGGCCGCATGCGACTCGAATTCGGCGGCGTCCTTGCGGATTCCTATTTTCACCAGCTCGTCCCAGACGCCGAGGCGCTCCAGGATCGGCATGTTGAGCGGCAGGAGGGACTCCCCGATGTGGAAGCGGGGATGGCGCTCCTTGTCGACGACGGCCACGTCGCGCCCGCGCTGCGCGAGCAGCGCGCCGATGGTCGAGCCCGCGGGGCCGCATCCGATGACGAACACCTCGCAGCGGCGCTGAGCGGGCTCGACGGCGCCGATTTCCAGCCTAGGCATCGCGATTCTCCCGTGGCCTCATGTGATGCCGCCGTTCACCCCGATCACCTGGCCCGAGATGTAGCTTGCGCCCTCCGAGCACAGGAAGGCCACCAGGGCCGCGACCTCCGCGGGCTCGCCTGCACGGCCCATCGGAACGAGCTGCTCGATGCGCGCGGGCGGAAAGGCCTTCCCTGTCGCGGGAGAAGCGATGATGCCGGGCGCGACCGCGTTGACGGTGATGCCGCGCGATGCGACCTCGAGCGCAAGGGCCTTGGTCGCGCCGTGCATGCCGGCCTTGGCCGCGGCGTAGTTCACCTGCCCGCGGTTGCCCATCACGCCGGCGATGGAGGTGATGCTGACGATTCGGCCCCAGCGCGTCTTCACCATGGGCATCAGCAGGGGCTGCGTCACGTTGAAGAAGCCCTGCAGGCTCACGTCCAGCACGCGCCGCCAGCGCGCCTCGTCCATCGCCGCGAGGAGCGCATCGTCGTGGATGCCTGCGTTGTGCACCAGGGCCTGGATGGGACCGCCGGCGAGGATCTTCGCGAGCGCCGTGCCCGCGGCCGCCCGGTCGGTCACGTCGAAAGTGGTCGCCTCGGCGCTTGCGCCCGTGGCCTTCAGCCCGTCGGCGAGACGCGTCGCCTCGGCGGTGCGTCGCCCGGCATGCACGACGACATGGAATCCCTGCGCGGCCAGCGCGTGGCAGATGGCGCCACCGATCGTGCCGCTGCCTCCCGTCACCAGGGCGCGCCTCATCGCGGCGCTCCCTCGTCGCGGCCCTGGAACATCAGCGTGAACTGTCCCTGCAGCAACAAAGCGCCGTCGCCGTGCGCCGCGAAGGTGTAGATGCCGCCCGACGAATCGCCGTGCAGCAAGGTCGCCTCCAGGACAAGCGGCGAGGCGATCCGGTCCAGCCATTCGCATCCGGGGCGCACGTTGAGCAGCTTGCCCAGCACGCCCGCGCGCGGCTGCATGGACGCCTGCAGCAGCGACCCGTGCACGGCCGCCGCCTGCGCGGCGTATTCGATGGCCGCCCACACCGGCAGGCCGCCGCGCTCGCGCAAGGGATGGTCCGGCTCGCGGTGGCTTTCGGCGGAGCAGCGAATGTTGCGCGAATCCCAGTCGATCACGCGATCGAGCAGGCACATGCGCCCGGCGTGGGGAATGCGCGCGGCGATCTCGCTGCGGCCTAGCAACGCGCGACCCTCACGTTGAGCTCGGGGGAAAGGGGAAGCGCGGCCTTCGCATCCGGCCCCGCGCAAAGGGTGGCGAGGGCCTCGAAGCCGCGCGCGCTGGGGTTGGCTCGCCACCCGCTCGGCATCCATCGCGGCCACGGGACGCCGCCATCGGCCGGACCCACCTCGAGCTCCCACGAGGCGAGCGTGGTCGCGGCGGGCTTGGGCGCGATCACGAGGACGATCACGGTCGCCTCGGCCACGGGCATCCACTCGGAAAGGGGAGCGGGCAGCGGGCTGTCGTAGCAGACGAAGAGCACCGGCACGTCGTCGCAGAGCGCCTGCGTCGCCGCGCCGAGCAGCCCCGCCGCGAATGTCCAGGGGCCCCGGCATACGCTGGTCGCCCCAAGCTTGGCCTTCATCGCGATGCCGTAGTAGCCGCTGGGCGCGTTGTGCACCGAGTTGTGGAACTGCGTGGGCGAGACCTCGCGGCTGCCTGCGAGCACTTCGCAGAGCTGGTGGGTGATGTCCCCGGCGGCTTCCTGCGAGGCGAACACAAGCGCCATGTCGTGCGGGGCGATCACGGTGCGCGCGAGCGCCTGCTCGGCCGCGGCGATGGCGAGGCGCACGGTGGGCGAGCTGCGCCGGCGCTCGACGGGCGACAGGCTTGCCGGCGCGCAGGGCGCGAGCGGCGCGGCGACATAAGGGCTTCCGGCGAGCACGGCGCGAGCGCCGTCCCAGTCGGGCAGGCCGGGCGCGAGGACGCCGACCGCCTCGATGGCGATGCGCATCACATGCCCTTGCCGAACACCAGCGCGCAGTTGCTGCCGCCGAAGCCGAAGCTGTTGCTCATCACGCGCGAGAGCTTGCGGGTTTCGCCCCGCAGCGCGATCGTGCATTGCGTCTCGGGATCGACCTCGCGGGTGGTGGGGCTGCCCGGCATGTACTGGCCCTCGAGGCTGAGAAGCGAGATCGCCGCCTCGGTGATCCCCGCCGCGCCGAGCGCGTGCCCGGTGACACCCTTGGTGGAAGAGCAGGGCACGGTGGTTCCGAATATCCCGTGCACCGCACGGCCCTCGGCGCGATCGTTCGCGGCGGTCGCCGTTCCATGCAGGTTCACGTAGTCGATCTCCGCGGCCGAAATACGCGCGCGCACCAGCGCATCGGTCATCGCGCGGCGCGCGCCGTCGCCTTCGGGATGCGGCGTCGACATGTGGTATGCGTCGCTCGTCTCTCCATAGCCGAGGAGCTGGAGCTCGCCGCAGCCGCGCTCGAGCAGTGCGAAGCCGGCCGCTTCCCCTATGGTGAGGCCGCGGCGCGCGGCGTCGAAGGGCCGGCAAATGTCGGGGGCCACCAGCTGCAGCGAGCTGAACCCGTAAAGCGTGGTGTGGCAAAGGCTGTCCACGCCGCCGACCACCACGGCATCGGCGAGGCCCATGCGAATGAATCGCTCCGCGAAGCAGAAAACCTTGGCGCTCGACGAGCAAGCGGTGGAGATGGTCATCGCCGGGCCGGCGATGCCGAGCACGCGCCGCACGAACTCCGTGGTCGCGTCGAGGTTGTGCATCGTGTCGTAGCGAAAGCCGGGCGGCAGCCGGCCCGTGGCGGGATCGCGTTGCTGGTAGGCGAGCTCCGTGGACAGGATGCCCGAGGTGCTGGTGCCGAGGAAAAGCGCGATGCGCCCGGCCCCGAGACGCCGGCGTGCCGCCGCGACCGCATCCGAGAAACCATCCTGCTCCAGGGCGAGCAGGGCGAGGCGGTTGTTGCGGCAGTCGAAGTCATCGAGCGACTTGGGCAGGTCGACCGACTCGGCGGCGCCGACGCGTCCGATCCAGCAGTCGAGCGGGGCCCAGGGCAGGTCGTTGGGCGTGAGCGCGCTGCGTCCCTCGCGCAACGTCCTGGCCGTTGCCGATTTGCCGAGGCCTGCGGCGCTGGTGGTCGTGTAGGACAGTACGGCTAGGGGAAGCATGACGACGCAAATTGTAGTGGCAATCGCGCGCGGGTGCGCTACACTCGATTCGCCTCAACGAAGTCCGTTTTTCATTCGCTTTCAACGCCAGGGAGAAAACATAAAAATGCGCACGAGCAAAGTCAAAACGGCAATCATGGGCGGTGCGATCGTGCTGGGGCTCGCGGGCTGCATTACGGCCCCCATCTACAACGTGTCCGACGCGCCCGTCACCACGCCGTCCGGGAGGACGCTGCAGGCGAGCCAGGTGCGGCAGGTCATCATCACCGCGGGCGCCGCGCTGGGCTGGCGCATCGTCGACGCGGGTCCCGGCCACCTCGAGGGAACCCTCAACCTTCGCACCCATACCGCGGTCGTGGACATTCCCTATAGCGCGACCCACTACAGCATCCAGTTCAAGAGCGGCGAGAACCTGAACGTCGCCGGCGGCACGATCCACAAGAACTACAACGGCTGGGTGCAGAACCTCGATCGCGGCATCCGCTCCGGCCTCGCGTCCCTGTAGGGCGGGCATACGCATTCCGCTCCATGACCGATGAGCGCGGGAGCGAGCCCGAGCTGGCGCGCCTGATCGTCGAGTCGCTCCACCTCGAAGGTGTCCAACCGGGAGACATCGAGCCCGATGCCGCGCTCTTCGGCACGGGGCTCGGCCTCGATTCGCTCGACATGCTCGAGCTCTCGATGGCGATCGAGCAGAAGTACACGGTGAAGCTGCGGTCCGACGATCCGGACAACGAGAAGATCTTCGCCTCCTTGCGCAGCCTCGCCCGGCACATCCAACAGCATCGCCCCCGCTGAGAGCATCGGCATGCTCGCGACGCGCATCTCAGGCATCGGGCTGCTCTGGCTTGGGCTGTCGATCGCGTACCTGGCCGCCTCGGCGCTCGGCGAGCGCGCCGCGGCGCTCGCGGTGCTGGGGCTCATGGCGGGCGCCCTCGTCGCCGCATCCGGACGCCGGATGCTCGCCTTCGCCATCGCGGTCGTGCTCGCGGGCGCTGCGTGGCGCTACGCCGAGGAGGTGCGCTTCCTCGTCTTCGTGCCACCGCTTGCCGCCTTCGCGTTCATGGCGTTCTTCTTCGGGCGTACGCTGCGCGCCGGATCCGAGCCCCTCATCAACCGCATCGCGCGCAAGGAACATCGCGACCTGCCTGCGGACCTGGCGCGGCACGCGCGCTGGCTGACGGGCGTCTGGACCGCGTGCTTCGTCGCGCTTTTCGCCGTGGCGCTCGCGCTGGCCCCGGTCCTGCCGTTCGAGTCCTGGTCGCGCTGGGTGCAGTGCCTGGGATATGTCGTGCCGGGGGCACTCTTCCTCGGCGAACACGTGTATCGGCACCATCGCTTTCCGCATTGGCCGCACGGCACGCTCACCGTGCTGATCCCGAATGTGGTCGCCGTCATTCGCGAGATCGCGCGCGAGACCGGCCGGCGCGCCGCCCCGGGGAACGAGGCGCAATGAGCGCGCTCGCGCTGGCGGCCTACCGCGCGCCGGGCGATCCCGTGCTGCTCGCAGGCTCGGGAGCGATGAGCGCGGCTTCGTTCTTCGCGCAGGCAGCACGCCTCGCGCGCGCGCTGCCCGCAGGAGGGCACGTCATCAACCTGTGCGAGACACGCCACGGATTCATGATGGGATTCGCGGCGGCATTGCTGCGCGGGCAGGTGTCGCTGCTGCCGCCCGGGCGCGGCCGCGCCGAGCGCGAGGCGCTCCTGCGGCGCCATCCGGACGCCTATGTCCTGAGCGAAGAGCCTCACGACGGCGTGGACGCCTTCACGTTCGCAGGGACGCTCGAGGAGGGCACGCAGGGCGAGTTCGAGATCCCACGCATCGACGCCGATTGCGTGGCCGCGATCCTGTTCACCTCCGGCAGCACCGGCGAGCCCACGGCGCATCCCAAGACCTGGGGCAGGCTTTGCGCCGGAGCCGCGCTCTTCGCCTCCCGCCTCGGCTGGGACGATTGGCCCGCGGTGGCCATCGTCGGCAGCGTGCGGCCGCAGCACATGTTCGGTCTCGAGTCCACGGTGATGCTGCCGTGGCAGGCGGGTGTGCCCGTACACTCGCGCGACCCGCTGCTTGCTGCGGACCTGGAGACCGCGCTGGCGGAGTGCGGGCGGCCCACGTGGTGGATGACGACGCCGATGCTCATGCGCGCGCCGATTCAATCCCCGCTGCCGGGCCTGCAGGGCGTCGTCGCCTCGACCATGAGCCTGCCCGCGGAGCTCGCGCGCGCGGGCGAAGCGGCGTGGCGGGTCCCGGTGATCGAGCTTTATGGGTCCACCGAGACCGGCGCCCTCGCCACGCGGCGCGCGGCGCGCGAGGTCGCGTGGACGCCGATGCCTGGAGTCACGCTGAGCGGGCAAGGCGAGGGTGAAGCGCAGCGCTTCCTCGCCGCGGGGCCGCACATCGATCCGCCCGTCGTCCTCGGCGACATCCTCGACCTGCAGCCCGACGGCCGCTTCGAGTGGCTGGGCCGTGCGAGCGACCTCGTGAAGGTCGGCGGAAAGCGCGCTTCGCTCTTCGCCCTCAACCGCGCGCTCACCGGGATCGCGGGCGTGCACGACGGCGTTGTCGCGTTCCCGCCGGAATCGGGCGCGGCGGGCGACGAGACCCACCCGGCGCGCAGGCTCGTGGCTTTCTTCGTCTCGGAAAGCCTCGGGCCGAGCCAGGTGCTCGCGGCGCTGCGCGATCGCGTCGATCCTGCTTTCCTGCCGCGGCCGATCCATCGCGTCGAGCGCCTTCCGCGCGACGCCAACGGCAAGCTCACCCAGGCCGCATTGGGCGGGCTATTCGCGCGGTTGCCTTCCGCGCAGGCGATCGACGCCGGCCATCCCGCGTTGCCCGGACATTTTCCCGGCGCCCCGCTGGTGCCTGGCGTGACCCTGCTCGCGCGCGTGGCCGAGGCATTGCGGCTGCGCTTTCCGCAGTGCGCGCCGGGTGAGCTGCGGCACGCGCGCTTCCAAAGCCCGCTTCGGCCCGGGGAAGCCTTCGTGATCGATGCGCGCCAGGAGGAGCAGGGGTGCGCACGCTTCGAAGTGCGTCGCGCGGCCTCCGATGGAGCGCCAGGCGCCGTGATCGCGAGCGGCGAGTGGGCGCTGCAAGGTGCCGGGCCCGGCACCCGCCGCGCATGAGCACGGCCTGGCGCGACAGTCCGGAGCGCGGGGCCCAGACCCCGAAGCGCATCATCATCTGGCTCGCTCTTCACGCCGGACGATCCTTCTGCCGCGTGGCGCTGGTGCCCATCAGCATGTACTTCCTGGCGACCGCGCCCCGCGCGCGGCGTGCTTCGCGGGAGTTCCTCACGCGCACCATCGGCCGGCGCGCCACCTGGCGCGACTGCCTGCGACACCTGTTCGTGTTCGCCACGACCCTCCTCGATCGCGTCTACCTCCTGCACGGACGGCGCGAGGATCTCGAGGTCACGGTGGTCAACGAGCACGTCTTCGAGGAGGCGATCGCGGCGGGGCGCGGCTGCCTGCTGCTGGGCTCGCACCTGGGCAGCTTCGAGATGCTGGGCGTGGTCGGCGGCCTCGAGCGCCGGCTCGCGATCAACATGGTGATGCATCTCGAGCCGGGTGGCGGCGTGCGCGAGCTCCTCGCGCGCACGGGATATGCCATCCCGTACAAGGTCATCGCGCTCGGCCGTCCCGAATCCATGCTGCGTGTGAAGGAATGCCTCGATCGTGGCGAAGTGGTCGGAATCCTCGCCGACCGCGTCTATGGCGGCGAGGTCACGCGGGTCCTGCCGTTCCTCGGGTCCGCGGCGCGCTTCTCGCTCAGCCCTTTTCGCCTGGCGCGCATCACCGGCGCGCCGGTGGTGGCGGTCTTCGGCCTGTTCCGCGGCGGCCGCCGCTACGAGATCGTCTTCGAGGCGCTTCCAGGACCGGAACCGGCTCCCTACGTGGCCGTGCTCGAGCGACAGGCGCGGCGCTGTCCGTACAACTGGTTCAACTTCTACGATTTCTGGGGCGCATAGATGGCGAGGGCCGCGGCGTTCGCGATCGTGCTTCTTGCCGCTGGCGCCGCGTGGGCCGCGCCGGCGTTCGACCTCGCGCGCCTGATGCAGCTCCTCTCCGAATCTCCGTCGTCGGAAGTGCCGTACGTCGAGAAGAAGTATTCGGCACTGCTCTCCGAGCCGGTGGTGAGCTCCGGGACGCTCGTGTACCGCCGTCCCGACGTCGTGGAGAAGAACGTCGCGGTGCCGCGCGAGGAGAGCTACCGCATCGCGGGCCGGGAGATCACCGTCACGCGCAAGGACACGCGCAGGCGCATCCCGCTTTCCAGCGAGCCCCTGCTCGCGGCCTTCGCCGCGAGCCTGCGCGGAGTGCTTTCCGGCGACGCGAGGCAGCTGGAAGAGTATTTCCGGCTCGCGCTCGAAGGCACCGAGTCGGACTGGAAGCTGGAGATGACGCCCATCGACGAGGAGGTCGCGCGATATGTGAAGCGCATCGTCGTCGCCGGGCGCGGCGGACGCGTGCTCCGGATAGAGGTTTTCGAGTCGAGCGGCGACCGTTCCGTGCTGACCGTCGGCTAGGCATGCGCCTCGATCGTGAAGCCGTGCGCTATGCCCTCGCCCTGCTGCTTCTGGCCGCCCTCGGCCTCTTCGCGTCCCGCGCGGTGCGGATCGAGGCCGATTTCTCCGCGTTCCTTCCGCCCTCGGCCACGCCGGAAGAGCGGCTTCTGATCTCGCAACTTCGCGAGGGCCTGGTCGCACGCCTCATGCTGGTGGCGCTCCACGGCGCCGACGAGAAGTCGCTCGCGCAGGCGAGCCGCGCGCTCGCCGCGCGCCTCGGCCGCGATCCCGCGTTCGACTACGCCGCGAACGGCAGCGCCGACCAGTTCGCCGCCCAGGGCGACGTGTTGATGCGCAATCGCTATGTCCTGAGCCCCGAGGTCTCGCCGCAGCGCTTCACGGCGCCGGCGCTGCGCGCCGCACTAGAGGAGCGCCTCGCGCAGATGGCGTCTCCCGCCGGCGTGCTCACGCGTGGCACCCTCGCTCGCGATCCCACCGGCGAGTTTCTCTCGATCCTGCGCAGCACGCAGCCCGCGACCGCGCCCGCGCGGCGCCAAGGCGTGTGGTTCAGCGGTGACGGCACGCGAGCGTTCCTCATCGCGCAGACGCGCGCGCCGGGCTTCGACAGCGAAGGGCAGGCGGCAGCGA
>DATBEA010000120.1:0-19877 GCA_036276215.1 Usitatibacter sp. | reverse complement strand
TGCTGCAGCTCGCCAAGCGGGAGGGCGTGACCACGTGATCGACACTCATTCGAACACCATCTATCGCCGCCGGCGCCGCACCAACACCGTGATGATGTGCGTCTCCACGGCGGCCCTCGGCTTCGGGCTCTTCTGGCTCGCATGGATCATCGGGGTGCTCCTCTACGAGGGTGGCGCCGCGTTGGGCCCCACCCTCTTCACGAAGATGACTCCGCCACCGGGGAACGACGGCGGTCTCGCGAACGCGATCTTCGGCAGCGTCCTCATGGCGGGCGCGGGCACCGTGATGGGCACGCCCATCGGCATCCTCGCCGGGACCTATCTCGCCGAGTACGGGCGGCGCGGCTGGCTCGCGCCCGCGACCCGCTTCATCAACGACGTGCTGCTCTCGGCGCCGTCGATCGTGATCGGCCTCTTCGTGTACGCGGTCTACGTGGCGCGCGTGGGCCACTTCTCCGGGTGGGCCGGCGCGCTCTCGCTCGCCATCATCGTGCTCCCGGTGGTCGTGCGCACCACCGACGACATGCTGAAGCTGGTCCCGAACAGCCTGCGCGAAGCGGCCGCCGCCCTCGGCGCGCCCTCCTGGAAAGTGGTCACGATGGTCTGCTACCGGGCCGCCCGCGCGGGCATCGTCACGGGCGTGCTGCTCGCCATCGCGCGCATCGCGGGCGAGACCGCGCCGCTCCTCTTCACGGCGCTCAACAACCAGTTCTGGTCGTCCGACATGAACAAGCCCATGGCCAACCTTCCCGTGGTCATCTTCCAGTTCGCCATGAGCCCCTACGAGGACTGGCATCGCCTCGCCTGGGGCGGCGCGGCGCTCATCACGCTCTTCGTGCTCGCGCTGAACATCGCCGCGCGCGCTCTCTTCTCGAGGAAATGACGATGGCTTCGGCAGCGCCGATCATCCACGACCGGGCCGCGGCGGCGAACGAGCGCCCACCCAAGCTCACGGTGCGCGACCTGAACTTCTACTACGGCTCCTTCCATGCGCTGAAGCGCGTGGGACTGGAGATCCCCGAGAAGCGCGTGACGGCCTTCATCGGCCCCTCGGGCTGCGGGAAGTCCACGCTGCTGCGCACGTTCAACCGCATGTTCGAGCTCTATCCCGAGCAGCGCGCCGAGGGCGAGGTGCTCATGCACGGCGAGAACATCCTCACCTCCAGGCGCGACGTCTCGCTCATCCGCGCCAACATCGGCATGGTCTTCCAGAAGCCCACGCCCTTCCCCATGTCCATCTACGACAACATCGCGTTCGGCGTGCGCCTCTTCGAGGACCTGCCGCGCGCCCGCATGGACGAGCGCGTGGAATGGGCGCTCACCAAGGCGGCGCTGTGGAAGGAAGTGAAGGACAAGCTGAACCAGAGCGGCCACAGCCTCTCGGGAGGCCAGCAGCAGCGGCTTTGCATCGCGCGCGGCATCGCGGTGAAGCCCGAGGTGCTGCTGCTGGACGAGCCCTGCTCGGCGCTGGATCCCATCTCGACCGCCAAGGTCGAGGAGCTCATCGCCGAGCTGAAGAACGACTACACGGTGGTCATCGTCACGCACAACATGCAGCAGGCGGCGCGCGTCTCCGACCTGACCGCGTACATGTACCTGGGCGAGTTGATCGAGTTCGGCGAGACGAGCCAGATCTTCATGAAGCCCGGCAAGCAGCAGACCGAGGACTACATCACCGGTCGATTCGGATGAATCACTTTCGCGCGATCTCCCGCAGCGCCTGCTCGTAGGCTTCGGGCGGCTGCGCCCCCGAGATCCCGTACTCCTCGTTGACGACCACCAGCGGCACGCCGTTCACGCCGCGTTGCAGCCAGTGGCGCTCGCGTTCGCGCACCTCGGCCTCGTATTCGCGCCCTTCGGCGACTTGCTTCGCGCGCGCAGGATCGAGCCCCACGGACTGCGCGAGCTCGACCAGCACCTCGGGAGAGCCGGGATTGCGTCCCTCGCCGTGATAAGCGCGAAGCAACGCCCGCTTGAGGTCAAGGGCTCGGCCCTCGAGCCCCGCCCAATGCAGCATGCGGTGCGCGTTGAAGGTGTTCCACACGTGGTCGCGCGGCCCGAACTGGAATCCGACTTCCGCCCCGCGCTCGCGGATCATGGATTGGGTCTGGGCGATCTGCTCTTTCGAACGCCCGTATTTGCGCGCGATGTACGACACGATGTCCGCGCCCTCGGGACCCATGTCGGGATTGAGCTCGAAGGGCTCGATGCGCACGGCCACGTCGATCTCGCCCTTCACGCGCCCGAGCGCCTGCTCGAGCGAGGCGAGCCCGATGGCGCACCAGGGGCACGCCACATCGGAGACGAAGGCGATGTCCAGGGCAGTCACGTCTCGAGCCATTTCTTCGCGTCCTCCACCGTCGGGCAAAACCGCACGTTGACACCCCGGTTCCTCGCCACCGTCTCGGCGAACTTCGCCTTCTCCGGGTCCCGCCCGCCGTCCACGTAGGCGATTCGGCGCAGCTGCCTTCCCGCCTCGCTTCGCTGCTGCACGACGCTGAAGATGTTGCCCGTCTCCATCGTGGGGCCTTCGAGGCCCATCTCGAGGAGCACCGAGTCCTTGCCGTTCTTCACGCACGCTTCGTACGCTTCCTTGAGGAACCGCAGGGCGTTCTGCGGTGCGTGCTCGCCCGTCACGGTGGCGTGCACGTAGCTCTCGTGGATCTCGGCGGAAAATCGATAGGGGATCGGCATGCGTTACCCGAGCTCGCGGACCATCAGATGATAGGTCCTGCGCAGCCCTTCGTGGCGAAAGCCCATGGATTCATAGAGCGCAATGGCCGGATTCCGCGGGTGCACCGTGAGGGCGACCTTGCGGAACCCGTGGGTGCGCGCGGCTTCGAGCGCCGCACCCATCACGGCACGGCCCACGCCCTTGCGCTGCCACGACGGCATCACGGCGATCCCGAGCTGCGGCGTGGAATCGTCCACGTGCGCAAGGCCGCGGCCTTCCGTCACTACGCGCATCCAGCACGCGCCCATCAGCTCGCCGCGTTCGTCCTCGGCGGCCACGCCCACGTCGTCGAGGCGGCCCCAGCCTTCGGCGTAGATGCGGACTTCGGGATGCTCGAGGACTTCGCGCGGCCTGAGGCCCGCGGGGGGCGGATCCCAGAGGGCGACGTGAAGGAGGTCCCAGAGCCGGGCCTGGTCGCCGGGGGTGAGTCTGCGGATGCGCATCTGCCCGTCATTTTAGCGCGGCCGGGATGATGAGGAACCAGACGATCGCGCAGAGCACGAGGGAAACGAAGACGGCCGCGCTGCCGATGTCCTTCGCGCGCTTGGACAGCGAGTGGTGGTCGAAGGAGATGCGGTCGATGGCCGCTTCGACACCGGTATTGAGCAGCTCGACGATCATCACCAGCAGCACCGATCCGATGAGGATCGCGCGCTCGGCGTTGCTCACGTGCACGAGGCACGCGATCGGGACGAGGATCGCCGCGAGGAGCACTTCCTGGCGGAAGGCGCTCTCGTTGCGCCACGCGTCCTGCAGGCCCGCCACCGAGTTGAAGAACGCATGGATGATCCGGACGAGGCCTTTCTTTCCCTTGAAGGGGCTCCCGGGCATCTCCTCCACGGCCTCAGGCGGCTTGAGCAAGGGAGGCCTCCGCGCGGCGCGCCGGGACGAGGTGCGAGACGAATTGCCGCGTGCAGTGCTCCCAGGAGTAGCGCTCCGAGAAGCGCGCCACCTTCCAGCGATCCAGCCGCAGCGCCGCGAGCGCCGCGGCGCCGAGATCCTCGTCGAGCACGCCGGCCGCGGGGTCGGTGACCACGTCGATGGGCCCCCGCACCGGGAAAGCCGCCACGGGCGTGCCGCAGGCCATCGCCTCGACCAGCACCAGGCCGAACGTATCGGTGCGGCTCGGGAACACGAAGACGTCCGCGCGCCGGAAGTAGGACGCGAGCTCCGTTCCGCGCTTGGCGCCCGCGAAGACCGCATCGGGATAGCGCGCCTCGAGGGATTTCCTCTGCGGCCCGTCGCCCACCACGACCTTGGTCCCGGGCAGGTCGAGCCCCAGGAACCCGGGGATGTTCTTCTCGACCGCGACGCGCCCCACGAAGAGGAACACCGGGCGCGGCAGCTCGGTGAAGCGCTCCCCGCCCGGCGTGAAGAGCTCGGTGTCCACCCCGCGCGACCAGTGCACGATGTTGCGGAAGCCGCGCTGCTCGAGCATGGCGCGGATCGCGGGCGTGGCCACCAGCACCGCCGACGACGCCGCATGGAAGCGGCGCAGCCACGCATAGGTGATGGCGAGCGGCACCCCGAAGCGCGGCTTCACGTATTCGGGAAAGCACGTGTGGTACGCCGTGGTGAATCCCACGCCGTGCTTCACGCAGTAGGCGCGCGCCGCCGCGCCCAGCGGGCCTTCGGTCGCGATGTGGATCGCGTCCGGGTCGATCTCGCGGATCCTTCGCGCGACCTTCGAGCCCGGCATCACGGCGAGCGGGATCTCGGGATAGGTCGGCATCGGGATGGTGCGAAACCCCTCCGGCGAGATCACCTCCACCTCGTGGCCCCAGCGGCGCATCCAGCGCACCGTGTTCTCGAGCGTCACCACCACGCCGTTCACCTGCGGCGCCCAGGCGTCAGTCACCAGAAGAATGCGCAATCGCGGCTCCCGGGGATACGCGCGGCGCTCGAGGCGGTGCGAGCGCGTTCCCGTCGTTGAAGGGTTCATTGCGAAGCGCCTCGATGGCTTTCCAGTCGATGATGCGAAGCTCGCCGCTGTCCAGCTCGACCAGCGCGGTGAGGCTTTCCACCCAGTCGCCGTCGTTGCAGTAGAGGACGCCGCCGATGTCGCGAATCTCGGCCTTGTGGATATGGCCGCACACCACGCCGTCGAAGCCCCGCTTGCGGGCCTCCTGGGCGAGCGCGCTTTCGAACTCGCCTATGTAGCTCACCGCGTTCTTCACCTTGTGCTTGAGGAACTGCGCGAGCGACCAGTACGGCAGCCCCAGGCTCGCGCGCGCGTGGTTGAACCAGCGGTTCACCTTGAGCGTCACCATGTAGAGCCAGTCGCCCA
Source organism: Usitatibacter sp. (assembly GCA_036276215.1). Lineage (GTDB taxonomy): Bacteria > Pseudomonadota > Gammaproteobacteria > Burkholderiales > Usitatibacteraceae > Usitatibacter. Next base: position 14,856 of record DATBEA010000120.1, on the reverse strand, counting down.
GGTAGGCGAGCCACTTGGCGCCCTGCACCACGGCGTCGAAGAGGTCCCCGTGGATCACGAGGAGCCTCCTGCCGTCCGCGGTGCGGTGCTCGGCCTCGGCGCGGATCTCGATCCCGCCGAAAGCGAGGCCCAGGAACTGGCGCGCGGCCTCGTCGTGGTTGCCCGCGATATAGGTGACCGCCGTGCCCTTGCGCGCCTTGCGCAGCACTTTCTGCACGACGTCGTTGTGGTCCTGGTTCCAGAACCAGCGGCGGCGCAGCTGCCAGCCGTCGATGATGTCGCCCACGAGATAGAGATGCCGGCTGTCGGTGTGGCGCAGGAAATCGAGCAGGAGCTTCGCCTGGCAGCCGGGCGTGCCCAGGTGCACGTCGGAGATGAAGATCGACCGGAACCTCAGGGATGCCGGCGCGTCATCTTCGTGTGAAATCGCGGTATCCATCGCAAACGATTGTCCCGGCGCGGCAAGTCAGCGCCGTGACGCTGCGATGACAACTTGGCGACAATCAGGCGAAGCGCCGGCGGCGCATGCGCCGCGCCACCATGCCGCGGCCCAGGGCGGCACGATCCGTGGCCTTCAGCGAACGGGCAGCCTCCAGGTGCAGGCTCGATTCCTCGAGCGCGATGTGGCCCGCATGCAGCGACCGGAAGTAGCCCATGAGATCGAGCGGAAGCGCGCGCACCATGCCCTCCGAGATCGCCTCCAGCGGGCGGCGCAGCGTGCGCCAGGCGCGGTCCATCTCGCGGTGCTCGGACTCCATGCGCCCGCGCAGCTCGCGAAGCGCGTCGCGGCGTTCCGCGGACGCGCGCAGGTCGAGCATCGGCAGCAGGTCTTCCTCGTCGGCGTGGTGCAGCGCGATCGAATCGGTGAAGAACTCGAGCGTGCCGCCGGCGAGGCCGCTCGCCTCGGCATCCAGCCCGTGCAACGCGAGGTGCGCCGGCAGCCGACCCAGGGCGGCGAGCTGGCGCTCGATGCGGCGATGGAACCCGAGGAGCGCATCGACGGGTTCGTCGAAACCGGGTGGCAGGTCGTCTGGTTTCATGGCATCACGTCCGAAGGACCCCATGCTGGGGCCGCGGTGTGACGCCCTTGCGACAGCGCGCTAGGCTCGGCCTTTCACGCGCGGCCCGGCGAAGCGCGCGCTGAAGCGGCTGCCCTCGCCGGGCCGGCTCGCGATGTCGAGCGCGGCGCTGTGGCGCGAGAGGGCGTGCTTCACGATGGCGAGCCCGAGACCCGTGCCGCCCGTCTCGCGCGAGCGCCCGCGGTCCACGCGATAGAAGCGCTCCGTGAGCCGCGGGATGTGCTCGGCCGCGATGCCGATGCCCGTGTCCTCGACGTCGAACGCCGCGCCCTCCTCGGTGCGATGCCAGCGAAGGCGCACGGTGCCGCTCTCGGGGGTATAGCGGATCGCGTTGGAGACCAGGTTGCCGAAGGCGCTGGAGAGCTCCTTCTCGCTGCCCACGAGGTCGATGCCCTCCTCGCCGTCCACCTCGATGCGGTGGCGGCCGTTGGAAAGCGCGCGCGCCTCGGCCCCGAGGCGATCGAGGAGCTTCCTCATCTCGATCAGCTCCTCCATGGGCGGCGGCGGCGAGGATTCCAGCGCCGAGAGCGTGAGCAGGTCCTCCACCAGCCGCAGCATCCGCTGCGACTGCTCGGTCATGAGGTCGATATAGTGGTTCGCGGCCTCGGGATCGCGCTCGTCGCGCAGGGTCTCGAGGAAGCCCGCGACGACGGTGAGCGGCGTCCTCAGCTCGTGGGAGACGTTGGCCACGAACTCGCGGCGCACGCGCTCGACCTGGCGGAACTGCGTCACGTCGCGCGAGAGCACCAGGCGCTGTTCCCGGCCGTAGGGCACCACCTGCAGCGACAGCACGCGCTCGCCCGAATGCGGCGCGCTCACGAGCAGCGGATGGTTGTAGCGGCCCTGCTCCAGGTAGTCGAGGAACTCGGGGATCCTCACGAGGTGCGTGATCGGCACGCCGGCATCGCGCACCGGGTCGATCTCCAGGTGCACCCGCGCGGTGTCGTTGCACCACGCGATGCGGTCCTCGTCGAGGATCACCACGCCGTCGGGAAGGGCCCGGGCGGCATCGCGCCAGCGGGTGAGCGCGTCCACCAGCTCGGCTTCGCGGCGGGCCGACTCGCGCCGGGAACGGTGCAGCAGCGCATGGAGGTCGTCCCATGCGCCGCGCGCGCGCGGCGGATCGGGCGCCTCGCCGTGCTCGAGCCAGGTCGAGAGCTGCCGGAGCTTGTGTTGATGGTGCAGGACGAGGCCCAGGGCCATCGCCGAGAGCGACGCGAATCCCCACTCGGCTCCCGCGTACCAGCCCACCGCCACGGCGGCCGCAAGGCACGCGACGATGGCGAGCATGGCTAGGCGCTCGAGCGGAAGCGGTATCCTGCGCCGCGGACGGTCTCGACCAGGCGCTCGTGCCCGGAGGGCGAAAGCGCCTCGCGAAGCCGCCGGATGTGCACGTCCACCGTGCGATCCTCGAGGAACACGTGGTCGCCCCAGACCTGGTCCAGGATCTGGGCGCGCGAGTAAACGCGGTCCGTGTGCGTCATGAAGAAATGCAGGAGCTCGAACTCGGTGGGCCCCATTTTAAGCGTACGTCCCTTTCCCGAGACGATGCGGGTGGCGGGATTCAGCATGAGGCCCTCGATGGTGACGGCCTCCTTCGAAAGCTGCGGCGTGCGCCGGCGAAGCACCGCCTGGATGCGCGCTTCCAGCTCGCGCGGCGAGAAGGGCTTCGTCACGTAGTCGTCCACGCCGCTGTCCAGGCCCTGCACCTTGTCGTCGTCGGCGGCGCGCGCCGTGAGCATGATGATCGGGACCTCGCGCGTGCGCGGCTCGGAGCGAAGGCGCCGCGCGAGCGACGGGCCCGAGCCGTCGGGCAGCATCCAGTCGAGCAGGATCAGGTCCGGCAGCGCCGAGGTGACCTCCTCGTAGGCCTCCTTCGCATTCACCGAGCGCCGGACGTTGTGCCCGTTTCGCGCGAGGGTGATGGAAATGAGCTCCTGGATCGCCGGCTCGTCCTCCACGACGAGGATCGAGGCCGCCATCAGCCCAGGGCCTCGCGCTCGATCTCGGCAAGCGACGTATGCCGCACGTCGCGCCCCTTCACGATGTAGATCACCTGCTCGGCGATGTTCTTCGCGTGGTCGCCGATGCGCTCGATGGCCTTGGCCACCCAGACGATGTTGATCGAGGTGGTGATCGTGCGCGGGTCTTCCATCATGAAGGTGATGAGCTGGCGGATGATGGACTGGAACTCGTCGTCGATCGCCGCGTCCTCGCCGATGATGCGCGCGGCGGCCGCGGCGTCGAGGCGCGCGAAGGCGTCGAGGGACTTCCTCAGCATGCCGATGGCGATCTCGGCCACGTGGTTCACGGGAGCGAGGCGCGCGTTCTTGCGGCCCGAGGCGCCCAGGTCGCGCGCCATGCGCGCGATCTTCGCGGCCTCGTCGCCGATGCGCTCCAGGTCGGTCACCGTCTTGCTCACGGCCATGATGAGGCGCAGGTCCGAGGCGGCCGGCTGGCGGCGCACGATCACCTGGCGCAGGTCGTCGTCGATGGCGACTTCCAGCTCGTTCACCTTGGCGTCGGCGGCGATGGTCTGCTCGATGCGCTCCGCGTCGCCGTTCAGGTAGCCGGCGACGGCGCCTCGGATCTGGGACTCCACCAGCCCACCCATCTGCAGCGTGCGCGAGCGAATGGCCTCGAGGTCCTGATCGTATTGCTTCGAAATGTGCTCTGTCATGGCGGTCTACCGCGCTAGCCTACGTTCGAAGTATGACAGTTACGTGACCGGCCCGAGAGCGGTCCCGCGCGGGGGCTCCCCACGAACGCCCGTCACGACGAGGCCCAGCCCCGCGACCAGGAACCAGGCCGCGGTGAGGACGGCCGTCGTGGCCCACGCCGGGCTCGTGAACGGCCCCGGCCTGAAGACGCCGGCGGCGCACGCCACCGCCGGCCAGAGGCCCAAGGCGATCCCGGCCACGCCCAGGACCCGCTGCGCCGCATGGCCCGGCGCCTCGGTGCAAAGCATCGACGCACCAAGCGCCGCCATTCCCGCTCCGATGAGCATCAGGCTCACCAGCCCCAGCCGGATCACCACGACCTGGTTCGCCTGGAAGGCGGCGAAGAGCGCGGGCGCCTCGCCCGGCACCGCACTGCCGATCGCCTTCGCGATGCGCAGTGCGACGAATCCGTCGAAGACGAACGCCACGGTCCAGGCGGTCGCGCCCATCGCGAGCGCGACCAGGCCGAGCGTCCCGAAGCGTGTCTCGCCGAGGGCGCGCAAGCGCAGCGCCATCCCGACGCCGCCGAGCGCCCAACAAACGGGGCCCGCGAGAATGCCCGCGTGGATGAGCTCCCAATCGGAGTGCGCGGCGACGTGACGCACGAAGTTGCGGAAGAATTCGTCGCTGCCGATCGCACCGAGCCGCGTGTCCGTCGGAGGATGCTGCGCGCCACCCCAGACGAAAGCCACGCTACCCGCGACCAACAGCAATCCGCACACCAGGTGGAACAGCCGCTCGGACCTGGCCATCGCGTTCTCCTTCGACGATAGGGCCTTGGGCCACCATACGCCGCGGAAAACCGCGGCTCAACCCTTCCTGCCGAGCGCCCCCGAGCGGATCGCGTCGAGCGTGGTATTGGGCGTGATCGCCTGCGGGTCGATGCGCACCTCGATGACCGCGGGCTTTCCGGAAGCGAGGCAGCGGTCGAACGCGGGGCCGAACTGGGCCGTGTCTTCCACGATCTCGCCCACCGCGCCGAACGACCGCGCGAAGGCCGCGAAATGCGGGTTCACGAGGTCGGTGCCGATCACGCGCCCAGGGTAGTGCTTTTCCTGGTGCATCCGGATCGTGCCGTAGATGCCGTTGTTCACGACGATCACGATCACGGGCGCGCCGTATTGAGCGGCGGTGGCGAGCTCCTGCCCGGTCATGAGGAAATCGCCGTCGCCCGCGAAGCACACGACGGTGCGCTCGGGACGCGCGAGCTTGGCCGCGATCGCCGCGGGAAGCCCGTAGCCCATCGCGCCCGAAGTGGGCGCGAGCTGCGTGCGCCAGCCGGTGTAGCGATGGAAGCGATGCAGCCAACCGGAGAAGTTGCCCGCGCCGTTGGTGAAGATCGTGTCCTCGGGCGTATGCGTGTTGATGTAGTCCACCACGTCGCACATCTGCACACGCCCGGGCATCTCGCGGCGCGCCGTCCAGGCGGCGAAATCGGCGCGCGCTTCGGCGGCCGAGCCCTTCCACGGCGCGTCCTCGACCGGCTCCATCGCCGCGCACGCGCGCGCGAAATGCGCCGGCGCCGAGAGGATGCCGAGCTCGGGCTGGAACACGCGCCCGATCTCCTCGGCGCCCGCGTGCACGTGCACGAGCTTCTGCCGCGGCACCGGCGAATCGAGGAGCGTGTAGCCGCTGGTGGTCATCTCGCCCAGCCGCGCGCCCACGACCACGAGGAGGTCGGCCTGCTTCACGCGGGCGGCCAGCACCGGGTTGATGCCGATGCCCACGTCGCCCACGTACTGCTCGTGACGGTTGTCGAAGAGGTCCTGGTAGCGGAAAGCGCAGGCGCACGGCAGCGCGTTCGCTTCCACGAAGCGCTGCATGTCGTTGCACGCTTCGCGGCTCCAGTTGGGACCGCCCAGGATCACGAGCGGGCTCTTGGCAGCCGCGAGGAGCTGCCGGAAGCGTTCCATGGCCTCGCGCCCCGGGTGCGGCTCGCTCGGCGCATACGGCTTCGCGTCCGCGGATTTCGATTCGCGCACGAGCATGTCCTCGGGCAAGGCCAGCACCACGGGGCCGCGGCGGCCCGAGGTGGCGATCTGGTAGGCGCGCGCGACGTACTCGGGGATGCGGTCCACATCGTCGATGCGCTCCACCCACTTGGCGAGCGGCCGGAACATGGCGGTGAGGTCCACTTCCTGGAAGGCCTCGCGGTCGCGGAAGTCCCCGCCCACGTCGCCCACGAAGAGGATCATCGGCGTGGAGTCCTGGAACGCGGTGTGCACGCCCACGGCGGCCTGGGTCGCACCCGGGCCGCGCGTGACGAAGCAAAGCCCCGGCCGGTTGGTGAGCTTGCCGTAGGCCTCGGCCATGTTGGCCGCGCCCGACTCGTGCCGGCAGACCACGAGCTTCACCTTGTCGCGGACGTCGTAGAAGCCGTCCAGCGCCGCGAGGAAGCTCTCGCCGGGAACCGTGAAGGCCAGGTCGGCGCCGTGGACCACGAGCTGGTCCACGAGGAGCTTGCCGCCGTGGCGCACGCTCACAGCTGCTTCACCAGGTAGCCGGCGGCACGCAGCCGCGCGATGAGCCCCCGCGGGCCGGCCAGGTGCAGCGCGCCCACGGCGATGAAATGCTTCTGCGAGCCGCGGTCGAGATAGCCCTCGATCTTCGCGAGCATCGCATCGTGGCGCGACCAGATGAATTTCTCCTCGATCTCGCCCGCCACGGGAATCTTCTCGTCGTACTTGCGCGCGACTTCCAGGAGCGCGTCCGGGTCACCCTCCTGCCACGCGGCCACCATCCCCTTGATCTGGTCGCCGGTGAGGCCGCTGTCGATGGCGTCCAGCGTGCTGTGGAAGACCGCGAGGTTCTGCGCGTCGGTGAGCGTGTCCATCAGGGCGATCTGCGCGTCGATGCCCTCGAGCTCCATGATCTTCTTGTTCTCCTTCTTCGCCCGCGTGAGGAGGTAGAGGTCCACGCCATAGTTCGGGGCGTATCCCAGCCGCCCCCACTCGCCGAAGACCAGGATCGTGGAGGCCATGAAGGGCTTCATCTGCACCGCCTGCTCCTCGGCGACGCCATAGCGCGCCAGCAGGCGGCGATAGCGCGCGTAGTCGGCCGCGGGCACGTGGGTCGTGAGGTTCGCGGGCGGGGTGTAGATCACCGCGCGCGCGGATTTTTCCATCGCGGCCTTGTCGGTGACGTCGGCCTCGACCACCAGCACCGGTGAATCGTCGTAAGCCTCCTCGACGGCCCGGGGCAGCGGATACCACGCGGCCATGCCGGCGTGGACGGTGCCGAAGAGGTACACCTGGTTGGTGAGGGACGAGACCTGCCAGAGATAGGAGACCGCTGCGGCGGGAAGGGCCACCCAGAGGGCGGTGGCGGCGAGGACGAATCGGAAGGCCTGTCTCATTTCGCGTTGGGGCTCCATTGGCTGTGCACGGGCGCGAAGGGCGCCATGGGAATCTCCTCGTAGCGCACCTCGAGGATCTCCAGCTCCTCCTCGCCCACGGGTGTATGCAGGATGACGTTGTCTCCCTCGCGCGCCTTGATGAGCGCGCGGGCGATGGGCGAGATCCAGCTCACGTAGCGATTCGCGGGATCGGTCTCGTCGATGCCCACGATGCGCACGGTCTGCTCTTCCCCGGACCGGTTCGCGTAGGTCACGGTCGCGCCGAAGAAGACCTGGTCGGTCTCCTCGCGCGTGGCCGGGTCCACGACCTCGGCCGCTTCCAGGCGCTTGGTGAGGTAGCGGATGCGCCGGTCGATCTCGCGCAGGCGCTTCTTCCCGTATTGGTAGTCGGCGTTCTCCGAGCGGTCGCCCAGCTTCGCCGCCCACGACACGACCGAGGTCACGTTCGGCCGCTCGGTCTTCACGAGCCACGAGAGCTCGTCGCGAATGTGCTTCCAGCCCGCGGGCGTGAGGTAGTTCTTCGACCCCGGCGGGATCGGGTTCGCGTCCTCGTCGCCGTCGAAGTCGTCGTCGGGGGCTTCGTCGCCCTCGCGCGTGAATGCCTTGCTCATAGACCCTGGACGAATTCCCTTATGCCGCCGAGGAGCATCTCCACCGCGATCGCCGTGAGGATGAGGCCCATCAAGCGCTCGATTGCCTGCATGGCGCGGTCGCCGAGCGCACGCTGCAGGCGCTCTCCCGAGAGCAGCACGAGCGTGGCGATCGCCATGGTCACCGCGAGCGCCGCGCCCCACATGGCCATTTTCTGCGGCTCGCGCGTCGCCATGAGCATGATCGTGGCAAGCGCGGAGGGCCCGGCGATGAGCGGAATGGCGAGGGGCACGATCAGCGGCTCACCGCCCTGCGTCGGCCCGAAGGCCCCCTCGGGATGCGCGAACACCATGCGGATCGCGATCATGAAGAGGATAACACCGCCCGCGATCGACAAGGACGTCTCGGACAGGTGCATGAGGTCGAGGAGCCGCGCCCCGCCCAGCATGAAGAGCACGAGGAGGACCGCGGCGATCGCGCACTCGCGCACGATCACGACGCGCCGGCGCGCCGTGGGCACCCCCGCGAGCATCGCGTTCACGAGCGGGACGTTGCCGAAGGGATCGATCACCAGCGTGAGCAGCACGATGGCGGAGAGGAATTCGCCGGTCATGGACGTTATGATAGCCGCCTCCATGAGCCGTGTTGCCTTCGTCTGCCTGCTCGCGGGCGGCTGCGCGATCGCGTTCGCGCCCATCTTCGTGCGGCTTGCCGACACGGGGCCGGTCGCGAGCGCATTCTGGCGCTGCGCGCTCGCCGTTCCCGTGCTCTGGGCGCTTGCCGTCATTCCCGTGAAGACGGGAAGCCAACCGGTGTTGCGTGAGCGCCTCGGTTGGGTCCCCGCCTCCGCGGGAACGACCGGCATCATGTTCCTCGCGGGCCTCTTCTTCGCCGCGGACCTCGGCGTGTGGCACTTCTCGATCCTCTACACGTCGGTGGCCAACTCGACGGTGCTCGCCAACCTCGCGCCCATCTTCGTCACGCTGGCGGGATGGCTCCTGTGGCGCCGCGGCGTGACCGGCGTTTTCCTGCTGGGCATGGCGGTGGCGATCGCCGGCATGTTCGTGCTCGTGGGCCCCAACTTCGCCACGGGCGGCAAGCCCCTCGTGGGCGACGCGCTGGGCGCGCTCACCGCGGTCTTCTACGCGGGCTACTTCCTCGCGATCAAGGTCGCGCGCGACGCGGGCGCATCGACGGCGCGCCTCATGGCGTGGAGCACGACCATCACCTCGCTCGTGCTGCTGCCCATCGCGCTCGCCGCGCCGCAGCCCTTCCTCCCCGCGGGCGCCGGCGGCTGGCTCGTGCTGCTCGGGCTCGCGATGGTCTCCCAGGTGCTGGGGCAAGGGCTCATCGCGTACGCCTTCGCGCACCTGCCCGCCGCGCTCTCGTCGGTGTCCCTCCTCATCCAGCCCGTGATGGCCGCGCTCTTCGCGTGGTGCTCTTCCACGAGGCGCTCGGCGCATCGCAATGGCTCGGCGGGGCGATGGTGCTCGCGGGGATCTACCTCGCGCGCCGGGGAAGCGGCAGCGGCTGAGCGCGCGGGGGCGCTTCAGTGCGTGGCGAGCTCGAGGCCCTCGATCTCCGTGGACAACCGCCGCAGCGTGTCGCGCTGCTCCGCCGGCACGCCCGGGCGCGCCTGCCATGCGGTGCAGAGGACGTCGACGCGATGCAGCGCGGCGCGATACTGCGCGGGCTGCGCGATGAAGCCCTCGGCGCGCGCGGCGCGCACCAGGTCGAGCCGCTCGGTGATGCAGCCTGCGCCCATGTGCGCGGCGCGCTGCTCCTGGCCCGCATGCACGCGGTATTCGCTCAACGGCGTCGCGCAGTAGAACGCGCGGCCCTTGGCGAGGAGCCGCAGCCACAGCGACAGGTCGGCGAGGCAGCGATAGGACTTGCCATGCCAGGTGAAAAGCCCTCCCGCCTCCGACACGACGTCCCCGCGGCGGAACATCGCCGTCGTGGGCTCGCCGATGAAATTGGTCGAGTTCACGAGCGCCAGGTCTCCCAGCTCGAGCCCCTCGATCGTGCAGGTTGCATGGGAGATCGCGGCGGTCGCGGGGGTGTCGGCGCGCGGCGCCCCCAGCTCGTCGATCACCGTGCGGCGGCTGGTCGCGAGCGTCGCCCGCGGATCGGCGTCGAGCGCAGCGGCCAGGCGCGCCACGCAACCGGGACGAAGGCGGTCGTCGTCGTTCAGGAACTTCACGAAGTCGCCGCACGCCTCGGAGAGCAGGAAGGTGAAGTTGCCCTCGAAGCCCCGCACGGGGTCGTTGCGCATGTAGCGGATCCGGGGGTCGGCAGCCGCCTCGACGCAGGCGCGGATCGCGCCCCCGCCCGAATCGTCGGCGACCAGGATCTCGATCGACGGCGGCTCCTGCGTCCGCGCGCTCGCTAGCGCCTCGGCGAAGTATCTTTCGTGGTACGCGGGAATCAGGATCGAGACGTGGGGGACATGCATGCTATCGGCCCGGCACGACCTGGTAGAAGACCTCGTCGCGGCGGATCATGCCGAGCTCCAGCCGTGCGTGCTCCTCGATCGCCTCCATGCCCTGCTTGAGGTCGCGCACCTCGGCGTCGAGCGCCTCGTTGCGGGCCTTGAGCTTCGCGTTCGTTTCGCGCTGCTGCCCGAGGTTCCTCTCCAGCTCCCACACCCGGGTCCAGCCGCCCTTGCCCAGCCAGAGCGGATACTGCAGCGCGAGCACGAGGACGGCGAGGGTTGTGGCGAGGACTTTCATTTCCACACGAAGGGCACGAAAGCGGGCCTCTACTTGAGCTGGTAGAACGCGCCGCGGCCGGCGTAGATCGCGCCCTCGCCCAGCTCCTCCTCGATGCGCAGGAGCTGGTTGTACTTGGCGGTGCGGTCCGAGCGCGAGAGCGACCCGGTCTTGATCTGCATGGCATTCGCACCCACGGCGATGTCGGCGATGGTGGAATCCTCGGTCTCCCCCGAGCGGTGCGAGATGACCGCGGTGTAGCCCGCGCGCTTGGCCATCTCGATCGCCTCGAAGGTTTCCGAGAGCGTCCCGATCTGGTTGATCTTGATCAGGATGGAATTGGCCACGCCGCGCTCGATTCCTTCGGCAAGTATGCGCGTGTTCGTGACGAAAACATCGTCGCCCACGAGCTGGACGTCCTTGCCCAGGCGCCTGGTGAGCGTCTCCCAGCCCTCCCAGTCCTGCTCGGCCATGCCGTCCTCGATGGAGATGATCGGGTACTTGTCGCACCAGGTGGCGAAGAGGTCGGTGAGCTGCGCCGAGGTGTACGAAAGCTTCTCGGCCTCGAAGCGGTACTTGCCGTCCTTGAAGAACTCGCTCGCCGCGCAGTCCATGCCGAGCATCACCTGCTCGCCGGCGTGGTAGCCCGCGGCCTCGATCGCGCGCAGCAGCCACTGGATCGCCGCCTCGTTGGAAGGCAGGTTCGGCGCGAAGCCGCCCTCGTCGCCCACCGCCGTGGACATGCCTTCTTTGTCGAGCATCTTCTTCAGGGTGTGGAAGATCTCCGAGCCGCAACGCAGCGCGTCGCGGAAGGAATCGAATCCCACGGGGAGCACCATGAACTCCTGGAAGTCCAGCGTGTTGTTGGCATGCGCGCCGCCATTGATCACGTTCATCATCGGCACCGGCATGCGCCGCGGCGCGCTTCCGCCGAAGTAGCGGTAGAGCGGCAGCCCCGTCTCCTCGGCGGCCGCCTTGGCGCACGCCACCGAGACCGCGAGGATGGCGTTGGCCCCCAGCCGCGACTTGTTCTCGGTGCCGTCCAGGTCGATGAGCACGCGGTCGATGTGGGACTGCTCGGAGGCGTCCAGGCCGAGGATCGCCTCGCAGATCTCGGTGTTCACATGGTCCACCGCCTTCTGCACGCCCTTGCCGAAGTAGCGCTGCGGGTCGCCGTCGCGCAGCTCGATCGCCTCGCGCGAGCCCGTCGAAGCTCCCGACGGCACGGCCGCGCGGCCGAGCGCGCCGGACTCGACGAGCACGTCGGCTTCGACCGTGGGATTGCCGCGCGAATCGAGGATCTCGCGGGCGACGACTTCGACGATGGCGGTCATTCGGGGGCGTCCTGTGAGTGAAACGCCCGATTCTAACCCGCTACAACTTCTTGACCAGGGCCTCTGCGAGCTTCCTCGCGTCGCCCGGGTCGCGCTCGCTGGGCCGGTCGGGACCGACCGCGACGGTGACCCAGGTGCGGCCCTTGCGGATGTTCATCTGGCCGGTCTTGGCGCTCCAGAAAGCCTCGGCGCCCGAGATGAGCATGGGCTTGGTCTGGAACTGCATGCGCGCCTCCTCGAAGGCGGTGCGGGCATCGTTGTCGGTGCGGCCGAAGCGGAATTGCGCCGTCGCCGCCACCGCCTTGCCGTCCTTGAAGCCCTTGTAGGTGCAGTTGGGCACGACCTTCGGGCGCTTCACCTTCGGGTTCACGGGCTCGCTCGCCGCCGTGGTGCCCAGCGCGTTCTCCGCGTCACCCTGCGTGAACACCTCGCAGGCGTCGAAGGGCTCCTCGGCCCTCGCGAGACCGCTCCCGGCGGCGATGATCGCCGCCACTCCCACCGCGCAAATCATTCTCATCGTCCACCTCGTCAGGTTGCGTGCGCCCTGGCGTTCTTTTCGCCGTCATCATAGCGCGCGCCACGCAACCTGTCGAAGCGGAGCCTGCCCTACTGCACGTCCTTCACGCCGCCGAAGTAGCCGTTGTACGTGCAGAACTGGTCGTGGCCGCTGAACAGCCCGCTGAACCCGGTCTGCGTCATCGTCATGGTGTCCAGGGTGTAGGAGCCCGAGTTCGCCGCGGTGCCCGCCACGGTGCAGTTGAAGGTGCCGTTGGCGATCTGTCCCATCACGCCTTGCGCGTTGAGCGTGCCGCTGAAGGTGCACGTGGACGGGGCGCCGGTGCCCGGCTGCGGGAAGTTGACCTGCATCGTGACCGACTGGCCCGACTGGGTCACGATCAGCTGGTCGAACGTGAGGATGGCGCCGTTGGGCGAGTTCTGGCAGCTGGTGCCGTTCGCCGTGAGGCCGCCCATGTAGTGTCCCGTGATGTTGTTGGGGGCGAAGGACTGGCGGCTGATCTGCTTGTTCACGCTCACGCCGTTCACGGTGTACGAGAGGACGCCGTTGTACCCGCTCGAGAAGTTGGCCGACATCGACCCGACCTGGGTCGCCACGACGCTATTGCCGTTGAAGGCGCCGTTGCCGAAGTACGGGCCCGTGGTCGAGTACATGGGGCCCGAGAACGCGGTGCCCGTGCCCTGCATGGTGGCCACGTACCAGCGCGGCGTGGAATCGGTGCCGTACACGAAGAGCGTCGCGAAGATGGTCGTGCCCTGCTCGATGAAGTTCACGCCCCAGCCGTGCTCGGCCTCGCCGCCCCACCACTGGTCGGTGTAGTCGATGCCGGTGCTGGTGGCCGCGGCCGGAAGCGACACCGCGAGGGTCGCGAGGAACGCCACGGCGTGGCGCTTGAGGATCGTCAACATTGTCTTTGCCCCATGGCGGACGAAAATGCCGCCTACACAGCCCAGACTCGCGGAGATTGAACAAGTTCCGGCGCGCAGCCTCGCGGGGAGCCTCGTTTTCGCCCCGTTGCTCATTTGTGAAATGGCGCGCGGAATTCCGGTCCGAAAGGCGCGCGAAAAACACGAAGGCCGCTCGCCGGGATGTCATCTGATACCGGCTTTTACCTAGTGGACCAGGCCCTTCAGCGCGTCGATCGCGCCCCCGACGCCGCCCTTGCGCAGCAGGTCGAGGTTCGTGAGCAGGCTCTGCGCGATGCGCGAGACGACCGTGCCGGAGACCGCCTGCGCGATCTCGCTCGCGGTGCTGCCGCCCGCGCGCTTTCCGATGTCGCGCATCTCGATGTCGGGCAGGTCGAAGGTCACGCCCTGGCCCTTCAGGCCCGGGTTGGTCATGGTGACCTTGGCGTTGCGGATGGCGAGGTGCTCCACCACGAAGCGGTGACGCACTTCGGCACCCGAGGGCTTCCTGTTGTCGCCGCCGCCCGACGACGCCTGCGCCTGGCGCACGTACGCGTCGATGCGCTTCTGGATCGCCTCGAGGTTCGTCCCCTTGTCGGAGCGCTCGTAGGCGATGGACGCGGAATCGATCACGATCTCGTGGATCACGACCACGGGCTCGCGCACCGTCGCCGGATCGACCCACACCGAGATCTCCCCCAGGCGAGCCGCACGCGGCGAGGAAAAGCCCGCGGGACTTCCGATGTCCAGCCGCCTCACGCTGCCGCGGCCATCGCCGGGCGACAGGTGCACCTCGCCCACCTCGACGCTCACCCCGGTCACCTGCGGGCCGTAGTGCTCGAGTGCCAGCTTCACGATGACGTCCAGCGACTCGTACGCCCAGAACGCGGCGCCCGCGACGACCACGAGCAGGATCGCCAGCGCCCACAGGGCGTTGCGCATGGCTATTCGAGCGCCGCGAGGACCGAGCGCAGCGTCTGGGCCTCGCCGCCGACGGGGCGTCCGGGGCGGCTCACGTCGTTCCACGAGAAGACGTCGAAGTGCGCCCACGCCACGTCCCGCGGCACGAAGTAGTCGAGGAAGAGCGCCGCCACGATGGCGCCGGCGTAGCCCGAGCGCCCCGAGTTGCTGAAGTCGGCGATGTCGCTGTCGAAGAGCCTGCGGTAGCTGCGCCAGAGCGGCAGGCGCCAGAGCGGCTCCTCGACGGCCTCGGCGCCTGCCTCGAGCTTCGCGGCGAGCCTCTCGTCGTTGCAGAAGAGCACGGGCAGCTCCGGGCCCAGCGCCACGCGCGCGGCGCCCGTGAGCGTGGCGAAATCGACGAGCGTGCGCGGCTTGCCTTCGACCGCGTAGGCGAGCGCGTCGCACAGGATCACGCGGCCTTCCGCATCGGTGTTGCCCACTTCCACGTTGAACCCCTTGCGGGTGGGCACCACGTCACCGGGACGGTACGCGTTGCCCGAGATTGCGTTCTCGACGGTCGGAACAAGCAGGTGCAGCGACACCGGGAGCTTCCTCTGCATCACCAGGCGCGCGAGGGCGATCGCGTGCGCGGCCCCGCCCATGTCCTTCTTCATGAGCCGCATGCCCTCGTGGGATTTGATGTCGAGCCCTCCCGAGTCGAAGCACACGCCCTTGCCCACGAGC
>DATBEA010000119.1:0-6944 GCA_036276215.1 Usitatibacter sp. | reverse complement strand
GCGGGCATCCGCTGCTTCAACGTGGAGAGCGAGCCCGAGCTCGATCGCCTCGACCGCGTGGCCGGCTCCATGGGAAAGGTCGCGCCCGTGTCGTTGCGCGTGAATCCCGACGTCGACGCGCGCACCCATCCCTACATATCCACCGGGATGGCGGGGAACAAGTTCGGCATCCCGCACGCCAACGCGCTCGCCGCATACCGGCGCGCGAGGAGCCTTCCCAACCTGCGCGTGGCGGGCATCGGGTGCCACATCGGCTCGCAGATCCTGGACAGCGCCCCGCTCGACGAGGCGCTCGAGCGCGTGCTGGAGCTCGCGGCGGCGCTGCGCTCCGAAGGCATGGCGCCCGCGCACATCGACCTGGGCGGCGGCTTCGGGATCCGCTACCGCGACGAGCAGCCCATCGACGTGCGCGCGTACTGCGCGAAGCTCGCTGCGCGCCTCGCCGGGCGCGGCATGCAGGTCCTGCTCGAGCCCGGCCGCGCCGTCGTGGGCGCCGCGGGCGTGCTCCTCACGCGAGTGGAATACCTGAAGCTCGACAAGGCGAAGCGCTTCGCCGTGGTGGACGCCTCCATGAGCGAGCTGATCCGCCCGGCGCTCTACGGCTCGTACCACGAGATCGTGCCGGTGGTGGAGCGCGCGGGCACGCCCGCCACCTTCGACGTCGTGGGCCCGGTGTGCGAATCGTCCGACGTATTGGGCGTCGACCGGGCGCTCGCGATCGCCGAGGGCGACCTCCTCGCCGTGCTTTCCGCCGGCGCGTACGCGATGGCGATGGCGTCGAACTACAACACGCGCCCGATGCCCGCGGAGGTGCTCGTCGACGGCGGATCGGCGTTCCTCGCGCGCGCGCGCCAGGAAGAAAGCGCGCTCTTCGCGCTCGAGAAGCGCCTCGGGGATTTCGCGGGCCGCTGAAAAGGCGAAACGAGGCCCCTTTGGTGTCGACTCGCTACCAAAATGCCGCGAGTCGATTCAAATCGTCACGCTTGACATGCGCACATGCCGCGGCTTGCGCATAGAATCGGCTCACCAACTAGTTCGATGCTGTTCCGAACGCTTGGTAGTGCGAAGTGAGTCCCGGTCGGGCCTCCCGCACGACAGACAATCGGTCCACATTGAAAGGAAATACACATGGCTGCGAAGAAAAAAGCTGCGAAGAAAAAATCCTCCAAAAAAGCCAAAAAAGCGAAGAAGAAATCATCTAAAAAGCGCGCGTCAAAAAAACGCGTAGCGAAGAAATCGAAGAAGAAGGCTTCTAAGAAGAGAAAGCCGGCCAAGAAGGCGGCCAAGAAAAAGAAGAAGCCAGCTAAGAAGAAAGCGGCGAAGCGCAAGCCCGCGATGAGCGCGGCGGCCCCGATGAAGCCGATGATGGCTCCCGCGGTCACCCCGGTCATCACGCCGCTGATCAAGCCGATGAGCTGAGGAAGCCCCAGGCTTCCAAGGCAAGTCGGCTGGACCCGAATACGAGGCGCGACCCGACCGGTTCCGCGCGAGCGGTGGAAGTACGGCCGGGTAGCGCCTCGCAAGCGGGCACCCGTCATCCCCGCGAAAGCGGGCACCCGTCATCCCGCGAAGACGGGCACCCGTCATCCCCGCGAAGGCGGGGACCCAACCAATGGCGAGCGCGCTTTCGTTGGATTCCCGTGTCCACGGGAACGACTCACTCTCCCAACCTCCAGGCTTTCCCCACTTCGTACGTCCCCTTTCCCGTGTCCGACGCGACCAGGACGAAGTCGCGCACGCGCCAGGCAATCGGCTCGGCCGATTCCCGCCCGAGCGGCCGGGCGATGCGGCGGGCAAGCGTCACGTGCGCGGCAAATGGCCGCGATTCCAGCTCGAATCCCTCGTGGCGAAGCTCGCCGGCGAGCGCCGTCTGGAGCGCCGTGAGCGCCGGGTGGCCGGCGGTCGATCCCACCCATGCCACGCGGGCGGACCGGAACGCTCCCACCTCGTCCAGCAGGAGCTCGAACGCCTCGCCCTTCACGCGCGCGGCGGCATCGGCCGCCGGGGCAAAGCGCTCGGCGGCAACCTCGCCCAGGAAAGCGAGGGTCATGTGAAGCTTGGCGGCGGGCACGGGCTTGCCTTGGGCGCGGGCCGCGAGGACGAGGCCGACGCGGCCGAGCGCTTCGCGCAGCGCGTCGTCCGGCCACAGCGCGAAGAAGAGGCGCACCGCTAGGGCAGCTCCGCCGCCGGCATTCGCGCGAGGATCGTCTGCGTCTTGCGCGAGATGAAGGCCGACGCGCGGTTGTGGTCGTAGCGCCGCGGATCCGGGACGATCGCGGCGAGCCGCGCGGCGGGTTCCGCGCCGAGCGCCGAGGCCGGGACGCCATAGTAGTGCCGCGCCGCCGCTTCGGCGCCGAAGACCCCGTCGCCCCACTCGATCACGTTCAGGTAGATCTCGAGGATGCGCCGCTTGTCCATGAGGTGCTCGATCATCACGGTGATGAGCGCTTCCTGGCCCTTGCGCCACGGCGTGCGGCTGGGCGACAGGAACAGGTTCTTCGCGAGTTGCTGGGAGATGGTCGATCCGCCGGCCACGATCCTGCCCTTCTTCTGGTTCTTCTCGCGCGCCTTCTCGATCGCGTCCCAGTCGAACCCCTCGTGGTCCACGAAGCGCGAGTCCTCGGCCACCACGATGGCGCGCTTCATGTTCTCGGAGATCCGCGAGTAGGCGACCCAGCGGTGCTGCAGCTGCGCCTGGGGATTCTTGACGCGCATCTGGGTGAGCCGCGACTTCATGAACGCCGTGGCCTCGGGATCGTGGTCGCGCCACCACCAGACGCGCGCGAGGAAGGAAAGCTGCACCGCGAGGAAGATCGCGATCGCCGCGGCCGCGACCCATCCCGCGAATCGAAGGACGCGCTTCAAGCGCGAAGCCGCGCGAGCTCTTCGAGCACCGGTGCGGTTCGCGGCCTGCGCCCGCGCCAAAGCTGGAACGATTCCGCGGCCTGCTCGACCAGCATGCCCAAGCCGTCGCGTCCGGCGAATCCGGCCTCGCGCGCGGCGGCGAGGAACGCCCGCGCCGGCGCGCCATATGCCATGTCGTACGCGAGCGCGCCCGGCGCCATCGCGTCCAGGGGCATCGGCATCGCCTCGCCGCGCACCGAGGCCGACGTGGCGTTGAGGACGAGGTCGAAGCGCTCGCGGGGAATGGTGTCGAGGCTCGCCGCGCGGATCGTCCCGAGCGATGCGAAGCGCTCGGCGAGCTCGCGCGCCCGCTCGACGGTCCGGTTGGCGACCACGAGAAGCCGCGGCGCGCGTCCGAGGAGCGGTGCGATCACGCCGCGCGCCGCGCCGCCGGCGCCCAGGATGAGGATGCGCCGCGAGGCGAGATCGAACTGCGCATTTCCCTCGAGGTCCGCGACGAGCCCCGTGCCGTCGGTGTTGTCGGCTTCGATTGCGCCATCGCGCGCGGCGAGGAAATTCGCGGCTCCCGCAAGGCGCGCGCGCGGCGAGGCGGAGCTCGCGAGCGCCAGCGCTTCCACCTTGAAGGGCAGCGTCACGTTCAGGCCCCGGCCTCCGGCCGCGAAGAACGCGCGCACGGATGGCGTGAACGCATCGACGGGCGATTCGAGCGTCGTGTACTCGATCGACTCGCCAAGCGCGGCCGCGAACATCGCATGGATGCGCGGCGAGAGGCTGTGGGAAACGGGGTGGCCGACGACGGCGTAGCGATCCATCGGGCCGCCATGATAAGTCACGCGGGCCATTTATATAGTAAGAGCTTTGCAGGCAGCGGGCGCCGCCTGGATGCTCTATGATGGTGCGGCCACGCGGCCAAGGCACCGCAAAGGTGCGAAAGCCTTCGATCCGCGTGCTTTATTCCCTCCATATCAAGGAGTTGCCTCACCCCCCGCGTGGCATGCTTTTCGCTAAATCAGGCCTCGTCCGGGCCGTCCGCGCCCGAGCATTCCCCATTTCTGGGCACATTCCCAACATCAGGAGAGATCAATGGCAGTTGCCGACGTGTTCAAGACAATCAAGGAAAACGAGGTCAAGTTCATCGACCTTCGCTTTACCGATACCAAAGGAAAAGAACAGCACGTCACGGTGCCCGTGAAGGCGTTCGGGGAAGACAAGTTCACGGACGGACATGCGTTCGACGGCTCGTCGATCGCGGGATGGAAGGGCATCGAAGCCTCGGACATGCTGCTGATGCCGGA
The DNA here is from genome assembly GCA_036276215.1 of Usitatibacter sp. Taxonomy (GTDB): domain Bacteria; phylum Pseudomonadota; class Gammaproteobacteria; order Burkholderiales; family Usitatibacteraceae; genus Usitatibacter. Next base: position 2,784 of record DATBEA010000119.1, on the reverse strand, counting down.
CCCGGATTCGCAGCGCATGGACCCGTTCTACGACGAGCCCACCATCGTGCTCACGTGCGACGTGGTGGAGCCGTCGACGGGCAAGGGCTACGAGCGCGACCCGCGCACGATCGCCAAGCGCGCCGAGGCGTACCTCAAGTCGAGCGGCCTGGGCGACGTCGCGTACTTCGGGCCCGAGCCCGAGTTCTTCATCTTCGATTCCGTGGAATGGAAGGTGGACATGTCGGGCTGCTACGTGAAGATCAATTCGGAAGAGGCGCCGTGGTCCTCGCACCTCTCGCCCGAAGGCGGGAACCTCGGCCACCGCCCGCCGGTGAAGGGCGGCTACTTTCCCGTGCCGCCGGTGGATTCGCAGCAGGACATGAGGAGCGCCATGTGCCTCGCGCTCGAGGAGCAGGGCGTGGAGGTCGAGGTGCACCACCACGAGGTGGCCGCGCCCGGGCAGAACGAGATCGGCACGAAGTTCAACTCGCTCGTGAAGCGCGCCGACTGGCTGCAGATCCTCAAGTACACGGTGCTGAACGTCGCGCGCTCGTACGGCAAGACGGCGACCTTCATGCCCAAGCCCGTCGTGGGCGACAACGGCTCGGGCATGCACGTGCACCAGTCGGTATGGAAGGGCGGGCAGAACCTCTTCGCGGGCGACGGCTACGCGGGCCTTTCGGATTTCGCGCTCTACTACATCGGCGGCATCATCAAGCATGCGAAGGCGCTGAACGCGATCACCAACCCGGGCACCAACTCGTACAAGCGGCTGGTGCCGGGCTTCGAGGCGCCGATCAACCTCGCGTATTCGGCTCGCAACCGCTCGGCCTCGTGCCGCATCCCGTTCGTCTCGAGCCCCAAGGGCCGCCGCGTCGAGGTGCGCTTCCCGGATCCCACGGCGAACCCGTACCTCGCGTTCTCGGCGCTGCTGCTCGCGGGCCTGGACGGCGTGCAGAACAAGATCCACCCCGGGGATCCGCTCGACAAGAACCTCTACGACCTCGAGCCGGAGGAAGCCGCGAAGGTGCCGCACCCGTGCGCATCGCTGGACGAGGCGCTGGAGAACCTGGACAAGGACCGCGCGTTCCTCACGCGGGGTGGCGTGTTCACCGACGACATGATCGATGCCTACATCGGGCTCAAGATGGACGAGGTCACGCGTTTCCGCATGACCACGCACCCCATCGAGTTCGAGATGTACTACTCGGCCTGAAACCGGCGCGCGCACCGGGGTGCCGGGAAGGGGGGCGGCGCGTCCGCCCCCTTTTTGCGCGCCCCGGCGCATGCCCGGCTTGTGTCGCGGACCCCTCCCGACCACAACCTATAGCGCCCGGTCGCTTGCATCTCTTTGATCTCATTGCTTTTTGCATGATCGCTCCCTATCCTGAACGTCCGACTTCGCCAAGGGGAGCGAGTCATGAGAGTCGTATGGATGGTGGGTTTCGCCCTCGCCTCGGCAGGGACGGCCCTCGCGCAGACGACGATCTACAAGCACGTGGACGAGAGCGGGCGCGTCACCTACACCAACAAGCCGATGAAGGGCGCGGTGGTGCTGGACCTCGATCCGATCACCACGGTGCCGGGGCTGCCGGCCTCGCAGGTGCAGCAGGCGCTGCCGCCGGCGCAACCGGCGAAGGCCGTTGCGGTGCTCGAGAGGCTCGACGTTCCCAAGGCCGATGCGAAGACCGCGCACACCGCGCTCGCCTCGATCGAGCCGCAGCTGCAGAAGAAGCGCGAGGACGACCGCCGCCGCATCCTCGAGGACGAGCTCTCGCGCGAGGAGCAGTCGCTTTCGGAGACGCGCGATTCCCTCTCCCAGGAGCAGCAGAACCCGGTGCTCGTCGCCGCGGTTCGCAGCGCGCAGCAAGCCACGGATCCCACGCCGTCGCAGATGGCGGAGATGCGCAACAGCATCGAGAAGGCCTCGGGCCGCATCCGCGGCCTGCAGGCGACCGCCGCCGAGCACGAGAAGAACATCGAGGCGCTCCGCAAAGAGCTCGGCGGGCTGAAGCCCTAGCCTCGCGCAGCACTCCCAGACTCCGGCAACTCCGTTCTGCCGACGCGCCAGCCTCCCCGGCTGGCGCGCTAATTGCTTTTTCCAGGCCGTGCAGCTCGTGAATCCGCTCGCGGGCCTCGAGCTGCTTTCGACCGCCGTCCTCCTGCTCGACGAAAGCCTCCACGTGACCTACGCCAATCCCGCGGCTGAAACGCTCCTCGCGCACGGGCGCAAGCACCTGATCGGCGCGCAGCTCGAGAAGGCGTTGCCCGGAAACCACGAGCTCATCGAGCGGCTCGCCCAGTCGATCGCGTCCGACGGCGGGTTCAACGAGCACGACGTGGAGCTCGAGCTCGCCGGCGAGTGCCTGCACGTGAGCTGCGTGATCACGCCCATCGAGGAAGGCGAGGCGAGGCTCCTCGTGGAGATGCGCGAATTCGAGCAGCAGCGGCGCATCGCGCGCGAGGCGCACATCCTCGAGCAGCAGCAAGCCAACCGGGAGCTCATCCGCAACCTCGCCCACGAGATCAAGAACCCGCTGGGCGGCATCCGCGGCGCGGCGCAGCTCCTCGAGCGCGAGCTCGCCGACGAGGAGCTGCGGGAATTCACGCAGGTCATCGTGAAGGAGACCGATCGCCTCCAGTCGCTCATGAATCGCCTCCTCACGCCCAACCGCCTGCCGCACGTGGCGCCGATCAACATCCACGAGGTGGTCGAGCGGGTGCACACGCTCCTTTCGACCGAGTTTCCCGGGATCGAGGTGAAGCGCGACTACGACGCGAGCCTTCCCGACATCGTGGGCG